>JBEOKH010000167.1:0-1574 GCA_040275625.1 Thauera sp.
GCACCGTGTCCTCGGGCAGGTAGTAGCGACCGAACACCGCAAAGCCGCCGTCGATTTCCTGGTGCGCGAAGACCAGCAGCAAGGCGGCGATGTCGGTCTTGCTCGCGAGATCAAGCCCGATCCAGCACGGCTGCCCGGCGTAGGCGTCGAGGTCGAGCAAGGAGTCGGCGCAGCGATCCCAGGCGCGCATGTCCATCCACGCCGTGTCCGCATTGACCCACTCGTTCAGGTGCTTGGTCTTGAAGTTGTTCACCGCGCTCGGCATCTGCATCGCCTTGGCCTGCAGCGGCGCCAGCACTTCCGGGCGCACCGAGATGCCCCAGTTCGGATTGGCCTTGATCAGCGACTCTTCGAGCGTCCAGTCGTCCCCGTCATCGAGCCCGTACACGATGCCGAACTGGCTGTCGTCCGCGAGTACGCCGTCGAGCAGGCGCGTGACGAAGGTGCGGACCTCGTAGCAGATGCCGGAGCGGTTGCTGCCGGCGGTGGTGATCACCCACAGCAGTGAGTTGTCCCGCTTGCCGGTGCCGGTCTCGACCACGTCATAGACGGTGCGTGTCTTGTGCGCGTGCAGCTCGTCGATGCAGCCGAAGTGGATGTTCAGGCCATCGAGCGTCGAGCCTTCCGCCGACAGCGCCTCGAACTTCGAACCACTGGCCAGGACGTGGATGTTGTGCGCGCCGACGCCGACCCCGAAGCGGCTGCGAAACCCCGCCGACTGGCGGGCCATCGCCTGCGCATCCCCAAACACGATACGCGCCTGGTCGCGGGTCGTGGCCAGCGAATACACCTCGGCGCCGCCCTCGCCATCGGCGGCCAGCATGTAGAGGGCGACCGCCGAAGAAAGGGCCGATTTTCCCGAGCCGCGGGGCACTTCAATATAGGCCCGGCGAAAGCGCCGCTTGCCATCAGGCTTCACCCAGCCGTAGACGGTGGTCAGGATGAAGACCTGCCAGGGCTCCAGAAGAATCGGCTGCCCGGCCAGTGGTCCCTTCACGTGGGGCAATCGCTCCACGAATGCGCACAGGTTGTCAGCCGGCTGGAAACTGCGCCCCTGCTTGTCCGTCAGCCTGGGGTTGAAGCGGTAGGGAGGGTTCCTGCCTTTGAACCGCTGCAGATCATCGAGCTGGCGCTGGCAGGCCAGGCGCACCCACTTGCACGCGGCAATATCTCCCCCGACCACGGCTTCGGCATATTGCCTGGCAATGGCGGCATAGTTGCGTCCGGCCATCAGCCGGCGATCTCGTTCCAGGGATCCGACTCGTTCGTCGATTCGGCCGGCAGCGAGATGCGCGAACGCGATGCCGGTGTGAATCCCATCTCGGCCTCGTAGCCCTTCATCTCCAGCGCCAAGTCCCGGATCACGTCCATCAACGGGGAGCGCCGTAGGATGCCGCTCGGGGTCTTGATGATCATTCCGGAAACCCCGGCGCGGTTGATCTTCGACAGCGCCTCGCGGTACAGCCCCGAGCAGTTCGCCCAGCGCTCCAGCACCGCGCCATCGAGTGCCGACAGCAGCCCGGGCGGCGAATTGGCCACGGCGTAGTTCCACGCTTCCTTGGCGCTCTCGGACA
>JBEOKH010000168.1:0-25637 GCA_040275625.1 Thauera sp.
TCGCCTCCAGCACCTTGTTCTGGATGCCGCGCGCGATGCGCAGCGGCGCCACCACGAGGTCGGCATGGGCAATGTAGGGGCGCACGTCGGGTACGGTGCCGGTCACCACCACGCCCTCGCCGGCGAGCGCCTGCACCGCGGGCGAGGGATTCATGCCCACTATCCAGAAGCGCACCGACGGCAGCGCGCGCCGGATCACCGGCAGCAGTTCGCTGGCGAACCAGCTCACCGCGTCGATGTTGGGCCAGTAGTCCATCGCGCCGCTGAACACCAGCACCGGGCCACCCGGCGGATAGGGCGAGTCGCCGCCATTGGCGGGCGAGAAGAAGTCGGCATCGACGCCGTTCTGCATCACCCCTACGCGGCTGCCCAGCTCGGGCGCCGCGCGCCGGAACAGCTCGGCTTCGGCTTCGGTGACGAACAGGCTGGCATCGGCGCGGGCCGCGGCCTGGCGTTCGAAATCGAGCAGGCGCGCGCCCTCCCGGCGGTACAGCCAGGACAGCGGCCAGCGCCGGTCGGCCGCGTACTGGCTCCACTTGGCCGAATCGACGTCACAGAAATCCACCACCCTGCGCGCCAGCCCGGGAACGTCGAGGTACTGCGCCATCGGTCCCGAAAACGCCACCGCGGCATGAATACCGTGCTCGGCCACCACCCGGTCGACCCAGCGCGCCAGGCGCGGGCTGCGGTAATAGGGCAGGCTGAGCGCCTCGCCGCGCAGCAGGCCGCGCAGGCTCGCGACCCGGCGGATGGCGGGCTCGATCGGGATCACGCAGGTCTGCTCGCACCACTGGCGCAGGGTCGCGATGTGACGACGGTCGTCGGGGTGGTCGACGAAGCTGCCGAGCCACACCCGATGGGTGCGCGCGAGCTGGCGCAGGATGTTGAACGAGCGCACCTTGTCGCCCTTGTTGGGCGGGTACGGGATGCGGTGGGTCAGATAGAGGAGCGGCGGCCGGTTGTCCTGCACCGCCCTACCCCAGGTTGCGCACGATGTGCGGCCCGAGCCGGTTCGCGACGCCGATCGGCAGGCGCTTCCAGAGGGCGATGAAGGCCCGGTACCTGGGATTCATCGGATTGTTCTGCGGGATGGTGTCGCGCTTGTACAGGCGGAACTCGTAGGACAGCGGCTGTGGCTCGAAACCCCAGTTCTTCTTGAAGGCGTAGGGGCCGGTGCCGACCTTGCTGCGACCGTAGTCGAAGATCTTGCAGCCGCGCTCGCAGGCGCGCCGCATCAGCTCCCAGTACTTGAAGTCGTTGGCGGCCAGGTCGCGCGCGGAAAAATCGTCGCCCGCGTAGTAGGGCAGCACTTCGTCGCGGAAATAGAAGCTCAGCACGGAGGACAGTGGCCTGCCCTCGGGCGAGGTCACGGTGAGCACTTCGCAGGCATCGCCAAAGCGGTCCTTGAGGCGCTGAAAGAACTTCTTCGACAGCGCAGGGGTGCCGTGGCGCAATACGTTGTCGGCATAGAGCGCGAAAAAGCGCTCGACATCGTGGTCAACCTCGCTCAGCAGCCCATTCTTGATGCCCTTGCGCACCATCGCGCGCTGCTTGCGCGGAATGGCGAGCATGTTGGCCTCGACCTCGGGCAGGATCTCCTTGCGGAAGGTGACGTAGAGATCCTGGCGCGGCCAGTCCTCGTGACGGACCTGCTGATTGCGGTACTCGAGGTGCTGCACGCCGAGCGCCTGCGCCAGAGTGTCGGCCTTCGCCTCGAGGGCGTGGACGGTCTCGAGCCCGGCATCGTCAGTCACGGCGATGCCGCCATAGACGCAAAACGGCAGCGAGGTCAGCGCATGGCCGAACAGGCGGCTACGGATCTCGGCCAGCGGCAGGATGCCGATGATCTCGCCGGCACGCTCCGCATAAAGGTAGAAGGTGCGATGGTCGAATACCTCTTCCGTGATCTCGCGCCAGGCGGACAGGTGGAAGAAGGTCGCCTGCGGGCAGCGCTGCACGAAGGCGTCCCAGCGCAGGACGTCTTCGGTCTTGAGCAGGTGTACGACGATCGGCAATCGGTCCATGACGCGCATCCGGATCCAGTCGGGTTAGGCGGCGTCGCGGAACACTTCGTCGGCGCGCCCCCAGGTGAAATCGGACAGAAGCCGGTTGAGCCGGGCTTCCGTGAGTTGCAGGTTAATGTAGTGCCTAAAGCGGGTCTTTGCCGTGGCAGCGGTCACGCGCGGCTGCTCGGGATCGATTTCCCAGGGGTGGAAATAGAAGATCGCCGGCTGGTGCTCGGCGCCATTGACGCGCGCGATCTGCCAGCGCGAAAGCTCGTAGGGCAGCAGGCGGAAGAATCCACCGCCACCGGCTGGCCAGTTGCGGCCGAACAGGCGGTTGGTGGTGATCGGGACTTCGAGCAGGCCGTTGGGCAGACGCCACGGGAAGCGTGGCGCGTCGGGGATGCCGTAGTGGTCGTGCCTGACCGGGTAGACGCTCGAGCTGTAGCGATAGCCCGCCTCGGCAATGCAGTCGTGCGCCCACAGGTTGGCCTCGCCGATCGAGAAGCTCGGTGCCCGGTAGCCGCTGACCGGGGCGGCGGTGATGTCCTCGAGGATCATCTTGGCGAGCCGGATGTCGGCGGCGAACGCCGAGGGCGTCAGATCGCTGGCGCGCTGGTGAGCGTAGCCATGGCTGGCCACTTCGTGGCCGGCGGCGGCGATGCGGCGCACCAGCCCGGGAAAGCGCTCGGCGATCCAGCCCAGTGTGAAGAAGGTGCCGCGCGCACCATGGCCGTCGAGCAGTTGCAGGATGCGATCGACGTTGCGCTCGACGCGGCAGGGCACATTGCCCCACTCCTCACGCGGGAAATGCGGCGCGAGCGCGGAGACCTGGAAGTAGTCCTCCACGTCGCACGTGAAGGCATTGATGATGCGTGCGGACAAATCAGGCCCCCGTTTCCACCCGGGTCGCCTCATGCGCGACCAGCCAGTCGTGGAGATGGGCGGCGATACGCTCGGCGCAGCGCCCGTCCCAGTACTCGGGAATGCGCCCTGCCTTGCCCCCGGTGGTGAGGATGGAGCGTGCCGCCGCGACGATCGCTTCGGGGTGAACGCCAACCAGGGCGTTGGAGCCCTGCTCGACCGTGATCGGCCGCTCGGTGTTCTCGCGAATGGTGACGCAGGGCACGCCGAGCGCGGTGGTCTCTTCCTGGATGCCGCCGGAGTCGGTGAGCACCATGCGCGCGCCCGACATCAGGCCGAGCATCTCGAGGTAGCCCTGCGGCGGCAGGATCAGGAAGCCGGGTGCGTCGAGCCGGTCGAGCATGCCGAAGCGCTCGAGATTGTTGCGCGTACGCGGATGCAGCGCGATCACCAGCGGCAGCCACGCGCTGATCGTGCGCAGCGCATCGATGATCGGGCCGAGGGTGTCGGCGTCGTCGACGTTGGACGGGCGGTGCAGCGTGACCACGCCGTAGCCGTGCGCGATCGGGCTCGCGTCCAGGCCAGCGGCGGCGAGCAGCACGTCCGCGGGCACGGCCTTGGGCAGGCTGGCGCGCAGGCTGTCGATCATCACGTTGCCGACGAACACCGCGCGCTCGGCGGGGATGCCTTCGCGCGCGAGGTTGTCGTGGGCTGACCGTTCGGTGGTGTAGAGCACGTCGGAAATCTGGTCGGTGAGGATGCGGTTGATCTCTTCGGGCATGCGGCGGTCGTTGCTGCGCAGGCCGGACTCGACATGTACCACCGGGATGTGACGCTTGCTCGCCACCAGCGCACAGGCGAGTGTGGAATTGACGTCGCCGACCACCAGCACCGCGCGCGCGCCATGCTCGTCGATGACCGGCTCGAAGCGCTTCATGACCTCGGCGGTCTGCACCGCGTGCGAACCGGAACCGACCGCCAGGTTGACATCGGGTTCGGGCAGGTCGAGGTCGGCGAACAGACGATCCTTCATCGCCGGGTCGTAGTGCTGGCCGGTGTGCACCAGCAAGGTCCGGAGCGGTGGCACATGCGCGGCGAAGGCGCGGATGATGGGCGCGACCTTCATGTAGTTAGGACGAGCGCCAACAATGCAGATCACCGGCGCCGCAGGCCCCGTGGTGGCACTCATTCGGTCTTCTCCCCGACCGCGTCGTCGCGGCGCACCGCCTGCAGCAACTGGTTGAGCACGCTGAGGGTGGCCGACACCGACTGCTCAAGCCCGGCAAGGCGCGCCTCGATGCGCTGCAGGTCGTAGCTGCCGGCCATGCCGGCGACCTGGCTGGCGAGCTCGGGCGACACCCGCAGGCGTTCGAGCGCCAGCGCCTCTGCGGGCACGGCGCCCGGCATGGCGTCCGCATCCGCCAGCACGGCGCGGCTCATCGACGCAACCGGGCGCGCGCGCGGCGAGGAAAATTCCTCCTTGAGCTCGGCGATCACCTCGCGCACCTGCGCCTCGGTGACCACATGGCTCTCGCCCAGATAGGCAGCGAGCAGCAGGCGGTCGCACAGCGTGTTGATGGTGCGCGGGATGCCGCCGGTGTAGCCGTAGATGGCGTTGAACGAGCCCGCCTCGAAGCGCGGATCCTCCGCCCAGCCGACGTGGCGCAGGCGGTGCTCGACATAGCCGCGGGTCTCCTGCAGGTCGAGCGGTCCGAGGTGGTAGGAGGCGATCACGCGCTGGCGCAACTGCTGCATCTCGGCGCGCTGCATCATGTCGCGGAACTCGGGCTGGCCGACGAGGAAGCTCTGCAGCAGGGCGTGATCCTCAAGCTGGAAATTCGACAGCATGCGCAGCTCTTCGACCGCAGCCGCGGAGAGGTTCTGCGCTTCGTCGATGATCAGCAGGGCACGCTTGCCGGCGGCCGCCACCGACACCAGGTAGGTCTCGATGGCGAGCAGCAGGCCGGCCTTGTCGAGGTTGCGGCTGGGCACGCCGAAGGCGCCCGCCACCATGCGCAGGATGTCGCTGGCGTCCACCTGCGTGCTGACGATGGTCGCCGCGACCACCTTGCCCGGGTCGAGTTGCTCGAGCAGGCTGCGCACGATGGTGGTCTTGCCCGCACCGACCTCGCCGGTGATGACGATGAAGCCCTCGCTCTGGTGCAGGCCGTATTCGAGATAGGCCATCGCCCGCCGGTGCCCCCGACTGCCGTAGAAGAATGCCGGGTCGGGATTGAGCTGGAAGGGCTTGCCGCTGAATCTGAAGAATGTTTCGTACATCGGGTGTCCGCTTAGAACTGCATGCCGAGCGTGGCGGTTATCGAGTTTTCGGTGTAGTTGTCGGATCCGTCGGCATTCTGGTAGCGGTAACGCAACGCCCCCTGGGTGTTGGCGCCGAGCGTGCGGGTGACGCCGATGGTGCCGGTGAGGCTGCGCATGTCGAGGTCCGGGTCGTCCGCGGCTTCGGATCGCGAGCGGGTGATCGAGGCCACCAGGGAACTCGTGCCCGTCAGTTGATGACTCCACGACACGGTTGCGGACGTCGTGCGGACCTCGTCGGTAGTCGCGAAGTCGTCGTCGGGCAGCAAGGCGGTCGATTCACTGAGACTGGAGCTGTCGGAGCGCGTCACCGAGAAACTGAGTGTGTTGCGAACGCCAAGCAGCGAGAACCCACCGCCGATCGAGCGCTCGACGTAGGCGGAGTTCGTTCGAAGCGCGGTGACGCTGAGGCAATTGAGCAGCAGGCGTTGGCGCTCGAGGGGATCGGTGATATCGGGCCGGTAGGCGGGGTCCGAGACAAGCTCGAAGCAGCCCTGATCGAAGACGAGCGCATCCCCGAGGTCGCGCGCGAAGGATGAGGTATCCCGAGAAGCGTTGAAGAACCACACCGACCGGCTCATCCGGTGATTGAAGCTGAAATCGTATCCAGTACCGAAGAAGCGATCCTCTGCGGTCGCGAGGATGGCGGTGCGATCGGTCGGATACCAGTCGATGCCGCCACCCACGATGTCGCTGCTGTTCTCGACACCGTCCTCGTAATCGTTGGATTCGCGCCCGACGATGCCGCGCAGACGGAACTGCGATGAAATATTGGCGAAGAGCGTGCCGCGAAGGGTTTCCTCGGTCTGCGGGGCGGTTGAACTGTCCCCACCGTCCAGGTCGGTGCGGCTGTAGTCGATGCCCCAACCGAAGAAGCGGACCCCGCCCGGGTCGGAAAGGCTCAGATCCCAGGTGTCGACTTGCTGGTCGCCCAGTCCGTCGCTATTGGAGCTGACTCCGCGCGAGGAATAACGCGCCGACCCACGCCCTGCCTCGCCGAAATCCAGATCCGATTCGAGCCGGGGCGTGATGGACCAGGTTCGGGTCTCGTCTGCCGAATCGACGCTGAGTGGATCCCCGGGACCCCGCCCCGAAAACGTCGACAGATTGTTGCGGGTAATGGCGGCGGAAGCGTCGATGAAGAGCAGATCCTCGATCGCCTCGAACGAGCCGCTGCCGTTCAGCGACACGAAACTGGTGTTCTCGTCCGATTCGTTGAAATACATGAGGTTGCGGAGTCGCGCACTGAGGCCCCCCGTCATCCGCCCGGCGGTGCGCGACACCGAGATGCCCGGCGTGACCTCCAGGATCCAGTCGTCACGTCCGTTGGGCTCGGCATCGACGTTGTCCGTCCAGGTGAGCTCGGTGGTAAGCGTCGGGGTTACCCGCAGCGACTGCGCCGCAGCAACACCGGGAAGCGCCAGCGCGCCAACGGCGAGCACACCGAGGACCGACCAGCAGAGACAACGGGCCGCCTCAGGCCGCCTCGGGATTGTGTTCCAGGCCCTGACCATATCCGTATCCATAGCCATAGTAGCCGCCAACCGAATTCTGCCGCGACTTGTTGAGCACCATCATGCGAATCGGGCACGGCTCGATCGTTGCCAGCGCCTGGCGCACCTGTGCATGGGTGGTGCGTTCGGCCTCCACCACCAGCACGACCTGCCCCATGTGGGTGGCGAGCACGCGCGACTCGGTGGTGACCAGCAGCGGCGGGGAGTCGAACACGATGATGCGGTCTGCGTATCGATGCGCGATCTGGCCGAGCAATTGCTCCATTGCATCCGACGCGAGCAGTTCGGTCGCGCGCTGGTGGGGCATGCCCGCCGGCAGCAGGGTGAGCTTGTCGATGTTCGTTTTCAGCAATACCTCGGAGAGATCCGAAACCTCGCCCGCGAGCACGTCCATCAGGCCGGCCTGGGGCGGCACATCGAGCTCGCGCAGCACCGACGGACGCGAGACGTCGGCATCGACCAGCAAAACGGTGTAGTCGAGTTCCATCGCCATGCTGATGGCGAGATTGATCGCGTTGAAGGTCTTGCCCTCGCCGGGCAGTGCGCTCGATATCATGATCAGGTTGCCGTTCTCGACCGCCGTCGGCCCATCCTGGACGGCATTGCCGAGCAAGGGACGCTTGATCAGCCGAAACTCCTCTGCAATCGCCGAGCGCGGCTGATCCGGTGTCACCAGACCGCGCGCGGCGAGCCTGGCCAGATCGATGTGCACGCTCTTCGCAGGCGCGCGCGCGACCGCCACCGCCACCGGCTCGACGACAGCGCCGGGCTTCGCGGCCGTAGCGACCTCGCGCTCCGGACGGGGTGCGGGCAGAACGTCCTCGCCCAGCCCGTCACCCGCCGCATTCTTGAGCTGATCCAGGCGCTTGACTGCCTTCTCGATGATGCTCATCCCGAAACCTCTTTCAATACTGCAGGAACTTGATCGCTACCGTCACGGCCGCGAACACGCCAGCGTAGGCCACCACGCCACTGCCGAACGCGAGCAGCCCGTTACGGCGGCGGCGGCGACGCTCGGTCGAGCTCAGCATCGACACCGTCCCGAGGACGGGCAGACCGGTGATCTCGCGCAACTGGCGAGCATCGGAGAACGCCGGCCGCAACTGGCTGACCAGGAAGGTGAGCGCGAAGCCGGCAAGCAATCCGGCCAACGCCGCAAGCGGAAGCAACAGCAGGCGGTTGGGCGCGGACGGCTTGGTCGGCATCGTCGGCGGATCGATGATGCGGAAATCGGCGATACCCGACTGCGTGCTCATGTCAGCCGCGATGTTCGCGGATTCTCGCCGCGACACGAGCTGGTCGTAGTTGCTCTTGTTGACGCTGTAGTCGCGATTGAGCTGGGACATCTCGGTTTCCAGCTCGGGGATACGCTTGGCGTCTTCGGTCAGGCGCGCCACGCGGGCTTCGAACTCGGTGACGCGCGCCCGCAGCGAAGCCACGCGTGCCTCGGCCTGGGCCACCGCAAGCCGGGTCTGCTCGACCCCCGCATTGCCCCCGTAGCCGCCGAGCGCATCGGCGCCGGGTGCGGCCTGCATCTCGGCGATGCGCACCTGCTTCTGCCTTTCAAGATCCTCGATCACCCGCCGCGCGCCGACCACATCCGGATGCAGGTCGGTGTAGCGCTGCAGCATCTCGTCGAGGTTGCGCTTGAGCGCATCGATGCGGGCGTCGATCTCGGGCGTCGCCGCCATCGCCGGCGGGGCAAGCCCGGTGTCTGCCGGCCCTGCAGCCAGTTGCTGCCTGATCGCATCGCGGGAATCCTCGGCCTCGCGCAGTTCGAGGCGGGCCGCGCGCAGTTGTTCGCCAGATTCGGCGATCTGGGTCACGTAATCGCGCGTGCCGGTACCGAGCAGGGCCATGTTGCGCAGGCGGAAGTCCTTCAACCGGTTCTCCGCCTCGGTGAGCTTGAGCTCGTAGCTGCGGATCTGCTCCTCGATGAAGCGCCGCGCAGCGTCGGTGTCCTGGCGCTTGCCGCCAAGACCGGACTCGACGAACAGCGACAGCAGCGACTGCACGACGCGCTGCGCGCGCCCCGGCTCCGGATCGTTGTAGGACAGGGTGAACAGGTTGTCGCCACGTCCGGACTGGATGCTTAGGCGCTTGGTCACCGAGGTGATGAGGGCCTCGCGCTGCTCCGCGTTCTGCACGGTCAGGTCGAGGTCGGCCATCGTGATCAATTTCTCGACGTTGGGGCGGCTGATCAGGGTTCGGCTGAGCAGATCGATCTGCTGGCCGATGTTGGGCTGCACGGCAAGTCCCGACATCAGCGGGCGCAGGACCGATTGCGTGTCGACGTGGATCCGCGCCGACGACTCATAGTGATCGGGCATCAGGTAGACCGCCATGCTGCCGACGATCCCGACCACCCAAGCGAGCGCAAGCCCCCACCAGCGGAATCGCCACATTCCGCGCAGATAGCCGATAAGCTGTGTAACGAGTTCTTCCATGGGTCACGGTCGTGCTGAGCGCCCGCCGCCGGCCATGTTCGGCCAGCATGCGGGACGCGAAGAGTGAAGGATCAGAACCAGCTTTGCGGAATGATGAGCACGTCGCCAGGACGCATCTCGACGTTGGCCGACACATCGCCCCGCTTGACCAGGTCGCGAATACGCACGCTGTACTGCTTGTTACCCTCGGCAGTGCGCAGGATCGTCGCCGCATTGCCGTCGGCGAAGTCGGTAAGGCCGCCGACCGCGATCATGACGTCGAGCAGCGTCATTTTCTGCTTGTAAGCGAGGGTCTGCGGATTGGCAGCCTCGCCAACCACGCGGATCTGTTCGCTGTAGGGCCCGACGAAGCCGGTGACGATGACAGTGACGACCGGATCACGAATGAACTTCGAGAGATGCTTCTCGATATCGCGCGCGAGCGTGCTCGAGTCCTTGCCCATCGCCGGCAGGTCCTCGACCAGCGGCGCGGTGATCTTGCCGTCCGGGCGGACCGGTACCGAGGTCGACAGCTCGGGGTTGCGCCAGACAACGATATTGACGCTGTCACCTGGACCGATCACGTAATTGTAATCGGCATCCGCCGCGGCAGCAGGCGCAGCCGGAAACGACGACGCACACCCGGCGAGCACACCCGCCACGGCCGCAAGGGCCAGAAACCGCACAACCGCGAACCACGCGCCTCTGACGCTACTGAACATGACAAGCCCCTTCGTTTTTCCCCGGATGGCGAATGATATACGACGACGGAAGTACGCGTCAGATGCTATCGGAGCGGCCCGCCGCCGGGATAGGAACCAATGCACACAATCGCTTACATTACGGGAAGGACGTACTGGGCTAGATTCACGCACCGTCGCTTCCGGTTTATCATGGGATCGACGAGCGGCGTCGGCGCTTGCCACGACGCCTCCAACGGACCAAAACGCAAACGAACCGGGCTATATCAATGCGCCAGACCCCTACTTTTCGGAGCACGGGCTGCAGTCCGCCTGCACGCGACAGTGTGTTCGCGCTACCGCGGCTCGACTTCAGCGAGGCTGCACCAGCCAGACCCGCGAGCACGGAGGCCGACGATATCCTGAACAAGCTGCATGGGCTCGCCTTCGAGCGCAACGGCCATCAGATCCGGATCGCCAACGGTTGCGACGCACTCAAACGCCAGACCGCGAAGCTCATCGAGCGTATGTACTCTGCGCGCGGCCTCTTTCCGTACGGCATGCACGCCGAAATCGATCGGCGCGACATCACCGTTGTGGCTCTGCACGGAGAGCAGGCGGTCGCCACCGCCACGATCCGCCTCGACTACGGAAGCGGCTTGCTCGCAGACACTTTGTACAGCAAGGAGATCGATGCGGTCAGGGAAATCGGCGGCCGAGTGTGCGAAGTTACACAGCTGGCCATCGATCCCGCAGTCGGTGCGCACAATGCGCTTGCCGGATTGCTCCAGGCGCTCTACGTCGTTGCACGCCTGACCCAGCGCATGACCGATCTGTTCATCGAGGTGCATCCTCGTCACGCCAACTTTTATCAGCGCGTCTTCGGATTCCGCAGGATTGGTGTCGAGCGGATCTGCCCACGTGTGGGTGCTCCGGCCGTCCTGCTCCATCTCTCGCAGGCCGAGTTCGAGCGAGCGCTGGTGCGGCATGAGCGTCTGGAGGATCGGCTCAACAGCCGGGTCTCGCGCCTTCTGCCCCGCAAGTCACACGCGCAGGAACTGATCGAAGGCCTGTTTACCCGCTGAGACCCCTCGTCGTGCAACCGCGACGCAGCGCCGGGGGCACAGAAGGCTGAGGCCCATCCGCGCCGTGGGATGCGCCCTAGAACCAGCGCCGCAGCTCGAGCCAGGCTCGATCGTTGCGGTCGTACACGCTGAACACCCCGTTGCCCTCGCCCCCAAAGACGTCCAGCCCGGCGACCATCCGCCAGGCGGGATCGAACTTCCAGGTCAACTTCGGCCGCAGCATGTAGTCCGAACGATTCAAGCTGCTGACCGCGAGCACTTCCGCTTCGAGATTCGTCCCGGTTCCATGCACGACCTGGAAGGTCATGCCCTGCTCGTGGCGATCGCTCATCATCGCCGGATGGAGGTCGTCAAGCCAGCGGCCGTAATACTGGACGTTGAAGCGAAAGTCGCCGACCGGCATATCGACGCCAAGCGCGTAATCGACCATGTCGGTCGCGGCCAGACCGATGGCAGTCCGGCCGCCGCCGAGCGGGGTGAAGGTGTTGAGGCTGCGCCCACTCGTGTGCACCGCCTCGCCCTTGAGCACGAAGCTGCCCATGTCCTTGCTGAACGTGCCGCCGACCTGGTCGATGCGCGCGTGACGAAGTTCAGCCACGACGCCATCAAACGCGTGAAGCGTCGGGGCAACATCGTAGCTGTGATAGTAAAAGGCGCTCAGGTCCCAGCCATCGACGAGGCGCGAGATCCGCGTACCCCAGTTGCTGTTGTCGAGGTCGTCGCCCGGACGGTGTTCAACCACGCTGGCCCCCGCCGGCAGCCACGGGAAGGCGTAGAAGTCACTGCCCGGCTTGCCGATCTCGTCAAAGCTCGGCTTGGGCACCCACAGCAGCTCGAAATGGGTGTTCTCCGCACCAAAATACTCCGCCCGCGCCGCCCACTGGCCGATGCGCATGCTCTCGAACTCGGGGAGCAGGAAATCATGCTTGTCGCGCGCGGACACCACGTCGGCGAAGAAGAAGCCCACCATCTCGCCCCAGATGATGTGCTGGCGACCAAGGCGGAACTCCCAGTCGCCATGACCGACGTCGACATAGGCCTCACGTAGCGCGAAGTCGGTGCGCTGGTCGCGGCGCACGGCGGCCGGGTAATGTTCATCCTCGAGATCGAAGGCGCCGTCGGCCTCGGCGCGCGCGGTCAGCTTCCAGCGCACCCGCGGGGCAAGCTGGGCACCAGCGCCCAGTTCGCCACGTGCGCGCAGATGCGACCAGCGCTCCGGGTCACGATACGTGTAGGCGGCACCGAACTCGGTGTATCCACTCCACTTGATGCCACCACCACCACCGCCCTCGCCTTCGGCAGCGGGCTGGCCGACATCGAGCAGCGCGTCGAGTTCGGCATCCTCGATTGCGGAGTCATCGGTCGGCGCCGCCATGTCGTCAACATCGGCAGCGGCGGCCTGCGCCAGTTCAATGCCCTTCGCGTGCGCAAGCGCTGGGACGGACAGACCCAGCGCGACGGCGATCAGGGTAAGGCGGGGCAGGTTCTTCAGCGGCGACATTGTGCGGTCTTCCTAGATTTCGCGGATGTCCTCGTCGCGCGGCGTGCGCCCCTCGACGAAGACCCAACGGTCGTCGGCCCTCATGCCGAGGGCGATGATCTGGCCGTCGGCGATGCGCACGAGGCGGTCGGCCATGTTCATGACCTTGCGGTCGTGGGTGGAAAAGACGAAGGTGGTGCCCGACTCGCGGTTGATGTCGCGCATCAGCTTCAGGATGCTGGTGCCGGTCTTGCTGTCGAGGTTCGCGGTGGGTTCGTCGGCGAGCACGATCTTCGAATGGGTGGCGAGCGCGCGCGCGATCGCAACGCGCTGGCGCTGGCCGCCCGAGAGCTGGTTCGGGCGGTGGGAGGCGTACTTCTTCAGCCCGACCACACCCAGGTAGTGACGCACCCGCTCGGCCCGCTCCTTGCGCGAGAGCTCGGGCATCTGCAGCAGCGGATACTCGACGTTCTCTTCGGCCGACAACACGGGCAGCAGGTTAAAGGTCTGGAAAATGAAGCCGATGGTACGGGCACGCAGGTCGGCCAGTTCGTCAGGCGTGCGGTTCGACACGTCGTGGCCGTCGATGATCACCTGCCCGGATGTGGCGGTGTCGATGCAGCCGATGATGTTGAGCAGCGTGGACTTGCCGCTACCCGATGGCCCCGCGATCGCGAGGAACACACCGGGCTCGATCGACAGCGATACATCGTCCAGCGCCAGCACGGTCTGCTCGCCGAGGCGGAACTGCTTGCTGACATGGTCTATCTGGACGATGGGCATGTGAACGACCGAGAATTCGAGAAACCTTGAAAGGATAGCACTCATGACGCACAGCTTACGATCCCGCCGCCGCTTCATCGCCACGCTCGCCGGCGGCCTGCTGCTGCCCAGCCTCGCACGCGCGGCGGACAACGAAACTGCGCCCGCCTCCGAGCCGCCGGCGCAAGCCTTGACGCCCGCCGAGCCGGTCGATGCGGTCGCGGTGGATTTCGTCCAGCGCGCCGACGCGATCCGCTTTCCGCGCGAGAGCTTCCAGACCGAGATCGTGGTGCGCAACTACGTCGACGGTACGGAGGGGGAATCGCGTACCTACCGGGTCCTGTCGCGCGGCAACGCGAACACCATCGTGCTGACGCTCGAACCGGCAACCGAACGCGGCCAGGCCCTCTTGATGAGCGGACGCAACCTGTGGGTGTTCATGCCGAGCGTGTCCCAGCCGGTTCGTCTTTCGCTCGCCCAGCGCCTGACCGGCCAGGTCGCCAATGGCGACCTGGCACGCGCCAACCTCGCTGGCGACTACCACCCCGTTGTCACCGGCACCGAATCGCTCGACGACCAGGCCGCGGTCGTGCTCGACCTCACTGCCGTCGACCGCGGCGTGACCTATGCGCGCGTCCGCTACTGGGTCGCCGAGCGCGACAGCCGCCCGCTCAAGGCCGAGTTCTATGCGCTCTCCGGCCGCCTGCTGAAGACCGCGCGCTACGAGGAGTTCCGCGAGATGGCCGGCCGCGTCCGCCCGACCCGGCTGGTCATGGAGGACGCCCTCAAGAAGGGCGAGGTGTCGGTGCTGACCTACGAGAACATGGGGGTACGTGATCTTCCCGAGCGCATGTTCACCCGCGAGTACCTGCGCCGCCTGCAGCAGTAAGGCGCGACAGCCCGGCAACAGCGCACGAAACTGCGGATCAGACCACCACGCGGACCTTGCCCGCGGTCGCCTGTTCGAGATGGCCAGCGAAGGCTGCGCGCACCGAATCCTCGCCATGCACCAGCCGTACCTCGCCGGGCAGGTGGCGCATGCGGGTGACGAAGCGGGTCAGGTCGTCGCGGTCGGCATGCGCAGAATAGCCCGACAGCGAGTGGATGGCGGCGCGGATCTGCACCCGCTCGCCGTCGAACTCCACATAGCCGCCGCGCGGGCCGTAGGTCTGGATCGCATGCCCGGGCGTGCCGCGCGCCTGGTAGCCCACGAAAAGTACGTCGTGGCGGGGATCGCCGAGCATCTCGCGCAGATAATTGACCACCCGGCCACCCGCGCACATGCCGCTCGCGGCAATGACCACCGCCGGCTCGCGGCTGCGCGCCAGGCGCTCGACGTTGGCGAGATGGCGTTCGTGGGTGTCGACCGCGACCAACTGCTCGTAAGCCAGCGGCTGCCGCCCGGCACGCACGCGGGCACGCGCCTCGGCATCCCAGAACGGCTGCAATTCGCGGTACAGCGCGGTGAAGCGCTGCGCCAGCGGCGAATCGAGGTGGATCTTGAGCGCACCCCACTTGTCGGCATGCTTGCCCGGGCGGCTGCGCTGGCGGTGGAGGATGTCCTCGAACTCGTAGAGCAGTTCCTGCGTGCGGCCGATGCTGAAGGCGGGAATGATCACCGTGCCGCCGTCTTCCAGGGCGTGCTCGACGACCGCCTGCAGGCGCTGGCGGCGGCTGCGGCGGTCTTCGTGGACACGATCGCCGTAGGTCGTCTCCAGCACCAGGACGTCGGCCTGCCATGGCGAACGCGGCGCCGGCAGCAGCGGCGCGTGCGGCGCGCCGAGATCACCCGAGAACACCACACGGCGTTTTTGCGGCCACGCGGCGCCAGCAAGCTCACACTCGACGTACGCGGAGCCCAGGATGTGGCCCGCGCGCTGCAGCCGGATCCGGCACTCGGCGTCGGGACTGCGGTACACCAGATGCCACTTGCCGTAGGGCAGGGCACGGATGCGTGGCTCGACCAGCTTGAGGTAACGGTCCACCAGCGCACGGTCGCGGCTCACCCCGACCGCGAAGGCGTCGGCGAGTACGGTGGGCAACAGGCGCGCGGAGGGCTCGCTGCACAGGATCGGCCCCTTGAACCCAGCGGCCAGCAGCCAGGGCAAGCGTCCGCAGTGGTCGATATGCACGTGGGTGAGGACCAGCGCACCGATGCCCTCGAGGGGGAATTCGATGTCGAGGCGATCGGCACCGGCGCGCCCGCCGGCTGCTGTCTCCGCGCCCTGGAAAAGCCCACAGTCGACGAGCAGGCTGTTATCGCCTTCGACGAAGAGCTGGTGGCAAGAGCCGGTGACGCCGTTGCGCGCGCCATGGTGCAGGATGATCGGGTTCATGACGACATTCTAGATCGCGATCCAGCGCCAACCAAGCCCGGGCGCTCGCAGCTTGCTGCCGCTACTCCATCCCCCACTTCTGCAGCCGGTAGCGCAACTGGCGCAGCGTCATGCCGAGGTTGCGCGCGGCGGCGGAGCGGTTCCAGCGCGTCTGCTCGAGGGCGCGGATGATGCGCAGGCGCTCGGCCTCGTCCTCGTCCTCACCCGCAACCGGTACATCACCACCGGTATGTGCCTGCGCGCCCGCGTCGCCCATGGTGTGCATCGCGTGGGTCGGATCAGGATCGATCTCGATATCGGCCGCGTCGATTTCCTCACCCTCGCACAGTGCGCAGGCGCGCTCGAGCAGGTTCTCGAGCTCGCGCACGTTACCCGGAAAACCATACCCCTGCAGCGCCTGCAACGCGGCTGGCGAAAGCCGCCGCGGCGACCCGCCCTCGCGCGTGGCAAGACGGGCCAGGATGTGGGTGGCGAGCTCGGCGATATCCTCGCGCCGCTCACGCAGCGGCGGCACGCGCAGGGTGATCACATTGATGCGGAAGAACAGATCCTGGCGAAAGCGCCCTTCCGACACCAGGCGACCGAGGTCCTGGTGGGACGCCGACAGGATGCGCACATCGACCGCCTCCTCGGCATGCGCGCCGACCGGACGTACGGCGCGCTCCTGGATCGCGCGCAGCAGCTTGACCTGCATCGCCAGCGGCAACTCGCCGATCTCATCGAGGAACAGCGTGCCGCCGCTCGCGGCCAGGAACAGCCCGCTCTTGTCGGCGGACGCGCCGGTAAAGCTGCCCTTGCGATGACCGAAGAACTCGCTCTCCATCAGCTCGGGCGAGATCGCGCCGCAGTTGACCGGCACGAACGGCCCGCCCGCCCGCGTCCCCAGACTGTGGATGTAGCGCGCGATGACCTCCTTGCCGGTGCCGGACTCGCCGTGGATGAACACCGGCGCCTGGTTGCGCGCCAGCTTCTCGGCCTGCGTGCGCAAGTGCACGAAGGCAGGAGAATGACCGATGAGGCTGCGCTCCGGGGCCGCCGCGGCGCCCACGGACGCCGCAACCGCGCGCAGCGACAGCGCGTGCTGCACCAGTTCGCGCAGGGCCTTGAGTTCGACCGGCTTGGTGAGGAAGTCGAAGGCGCCGAGCTTGAGCGCACGGATCGCCGTCTCGATGCTGCCGAAGGCGGTGATCACCGCCACGGGCAGCCCCGGGCGCACGGCCTGGATATGCTCGACGAGCTCCAGCCCGTCGCCATCGGGCAGGCGCATGTCGGTGAGGCACAGCCGGTAGCTGTGGGCGGCGAGCTGGGCTCGCGCCTCGGCAAGCGTGCCGGCGGCGTGGCTGGCCAGCCCCATGCGCATCAGCGATAGTTCGAGCAGTTCGCGGATGTCGTCCTCGTCGTCCACGACGAGGACATCGACGGAACTGGGCCGGTTGCGGCGTTCGACCTGGGTCATGGCTGCTGGCTCGCGGTGAGGACGAAATCGGCCCCCGGGGCACCCGCCGCCAGCGTCAGCTCGGCGTCGTTGGCTTCGGCCAGTTCGCGCGCGATGTAGAGGCCGAGCCCGGTCCCCTTGGGGTGGGTGGTGAAGAAAGGTTCGAACAGATGCACCCGGCTCCCCTCGTCGAAGCCCGGGCCGTCATCCTGCACATGCAGCGCGACCTTGTCGTGGGGCTGCAACGCTGCCCATAGACGGATCGCGCCGGGTGCGCCGGAACAATGGCGCGCCGCGTTGGACAACAGGTTGTCGAGGATCTGGTGCAGGTGGGCACGGTCCATCGCCAGGGTCAGCGCGGGATCGACCTCGATCGCATGCAGCGCGGCCTCGGCCGGCTCGCGGAACACCCGCGCGTCGACGACGTCGCGCAGGAAGGCGGCCAGCGGCAAAGCCTCGGGCATCGCCTGCTCGCGGCGGCCGAGGGCGAGCACGTCGCGGATCATGCGCTCGATACGGCGCGCGTTATCGTTGATGATCCGCACCAGGCGCACCTGCATTTCGGCGCGCTTCTCGTCGCGCAGCAATTCGGCGGCCTGGGTGACGGCCGACAGCGGGTTGCGGATCTCGTGCGCCATGCTCGCGGTCAGGCGGCCAAGCGCGGCGAGCTTGATCTGTTGCAGCTGGCGCTGGATGTCCTCATAGTCGGTCAGATAGAGCAGCGTGTCGCCTTCGGCGGCGCTGCCCGGCTCGCCTTGCACGCGGCGGCAGCGCAGCAGGCGGCCGGTCGCGCCGAGGCGCATCAGCCGCCCTTCCGGCCCCGCTGGCATCTCGAGAACGGCTTCCAGTCCGGCGTCGAGGTCGCGCAGCATCAGCCCGTCGAGCGCTGCGGCGCGCGCACGGGCGATACCGAGCATTTCGAGTGCCTGCGGGTTGGCGTGCAGGATGGGTCCGCCCGCCCCGACCACGATCACGCCGTCCTGCATGTCACGGAGGATGTGCGCACTCACCGCCTGTTGCTTGGCCAGCGCAGCGCCTCGCTCGGCGGCGAGCGAGGCGCTGGCGTGCGCGCGGCGCGCGAGCAGGCGTGCAATGAGGGCGATACCGAAGAATCCCGCGCAGAAGATGCCGACCTGCAGGAAATTGACCGATTGTCCGCCGCCGACGAAGCGCCAGGTGTTCTCGACCAGCACCGCCAGCGTCGCCAGCGCGGCCGAAAACATCACCATCCGCCCTTCGCCGATCAGGCCGGCGCCTGCGAGCATCACCATCATCAGCACCGGCATGCCGCTGCGGTAACCGCCGCTCACCCACATGATCGCCGCCAGCGCCAGGATGTCAGCGATCGCCAGCAGGATCACCACGCGCTCGAAGCCAAGCCGGCGCAGCGCGTCAGGAAAGCCGAGCGCGAGCACCGTGCCGAGATAACCGAGTACCGCGACCAGGAACAGGCGCGGGCTCTCGGCGCCAAGCCCGAACTCCGCTCCGGCAACCAGGAACACCCCGCCGAGGATCAGCCGGAACAGGTTGAGGTAGCGCAGCGCACGCCCGCGCGCGCGGTCGGCATCGACGACCGCGAACGCCGCCGCCTCAATCGGATCGATGACCGGCACGGCGGTGCTCGTCGCAGCAGTAGAAATCCTCGCCGCCCTGCACACCTTCTGACTCGGGCACGATCAGCCCGCAGTGGCGGCATTCGAGCATGCGCTCGGGCGCCGCCGCCCCGGCGCCGTCGGCCTTGCGCCGGAACCCGCCCTGCGCCTTGAAACGGCGCACGGCACCGCGCGCCCACCATATGCCGAACAGGACCAGAATGAGAATGAGCAGGTTGCGCACGAGGAAGTGGCCGGCGAGGGGTGGAAACGTATCGATTCTAACATGCTGCCCTCGCGCACCTGGCGCGCTGGCCGGCCGCCACGCGGGTTTGCGACAATGCACGTCCACGCCCCGCTCCGCGAACCGCCATGCCGACCTTTCCTGCCGTGCTCCAATCCCGCCTGCCCCATGTGGGCACAACGATCTTCACCGTGATGTCCCGCCTCGCCCAGGACTGCGGCGCGATCAACCTGTCGCAGGGCTTCCCCGACTTCAATGCCGAGGAGCTGCTCTTCGCGCGTGTTGCGCACTGGATGCGCGCCGGCCACAACCAGTACGCGCCGATGCCCGGCTGCATGCCGCTGCGCGCAGCGATCGCCGCCAAGGTCGAGGCCCTGTATGGCGCGCGCTACGACGTCGAGCACGAGATCACCGTGACCGCCGGCGCCACCCAGGCGCTGTTCACCGCGGTCACGGCCTGCGTGCATCCAGGCGACGAGGTGATCGTATTCGAGCCCGTGTATGACTCCTATGCGCCGGCGATCGAGCTGGCCGGGGGCAAGGTGGTGCGCATGCGCCTGGCCGCGCCCCGCTATCGCCCGGACTGGGACGCAGTGGCCGCTGCGATCACGCCCCGCACGCGCATGATCATGATCAACTCCCCGCACAACCCCACCGCCACGGTGTGGACGCGCGCGGATCTGGACCGGCTGGCCGCGCTCACCCGCGGCACCGGCATCGTGGTGGTGGCCGACGAGGTCTATGAGCACATCGTGTTCGACGGCGCCACGCACGCGAGCTGCGCCGCGCACCCCGAGCTCGCCGCGCGCAGCTTCGTGGTGTCGAGTTTCGGCAAGACCTACCACATCACCGGCTGGAAGGTGGGCTACATCCTGGCGCCGCGCGAGCTGATGGCGGAGTTTCGCAAGGTGCATCAGTTCAACGTGTTCACGGTGAATACCCCGGTGCAGCTTGCGCTCGCCGACTACATGGCGGATGCCTCGCGTCACCTCGGGCTGGCGGCCTTCTACCAGGGCAAGCGCGACTTCTTCCGCGACGCGATGGCCGGCTCGCGCTTCGAGCTGCTGCCCTCGCGCGGCACCTACTTCCAGCTCGCGCGCTACGGCGCGATCTCGGACATGGCCGATGCGGCGTTCTGCGAGCACCTGACGCGCAATGTCGGCGTGGCCGCGATTCCGGTGTCCGCCTTCTTCGCCGACGGCCGCGACGAGCGCGTGATCCGCTTCTGCTTCGCCAAGAACGAAAACACGCTGGCCGCCGCCTGCGAGCGGCTGTGCAGGATTTGAGCGCATGAAGCTCGCGGGCGAGCCCGCTCCCACGGGGCGCAGCCGCGGACGTAACCGTGGAAGCGGGCTCGCCCGCGAATGCAGCGCCTGAACGAACCGACTCCTTTCGAGACCCCCCGATGTTCAAGCAACCCATCCCTACCCTGCAGCGCGACGGCGACGCCGTCCGCATCCTCGACCAGACCGCGCTGCCCTTTCGCACCGAAACCGCGGTGCTGCGCACGCTGGCCGACGCCGCGCACGCCATCCGCAGCATGCAGGTGCGCGGTGCGCCGCTGATCGGCGCCACCGCGGCCTTCGGCGTGGCCCTGGCGCTGCGCGACGAAGGCGGTGACGACGAGGCCCTGGCGCGCGCAGTGAAGGTGCTCGGCGCCACCCGCCCGACCGCGGTCAACCTGCACTGGGCGCTCGCCCGCATGGACGCTGCCCTGCGCCCGCTGCTGCGCGCAGCAAGGCTGGAGGCCGCCTGGGCCGAGGCCGAGGCGATCCGTGCCAACGACGCCACAACCTGCGACGCCATTGGCCGCCACGGCCTGGCGCTGATCCGCGACCTCGCCGCCCGCCGCCCCGGCCCGGTGCGGCTGATGACCCACTGCAACGCCGGCTGGCTCGCCACCTGCGGCGCCGGCACCGCGCTCGCGCCGATCTACGCCGCGCAGGCTGAAGGCATCGCGGTGGAAGTCTTCGTCAGCGAGACCCGGCCGCGCAACCAGGGCCTGCTCACCGCCTGGGAACTGCGCGCCGCCGGCGTGCCGCACGTGCTGATCGCCGACAACGCCGCCGGCCTGCTGCTGATGCGCGGGGAAGTGGATATGGTGATCACCGGTGCCGACCGCATCGCCGCCAATGGCGACACCGCCAACAAGGTCGGCACCTGGCTGAAGGCGCTCGCCGCGCAGGCCGCCGGCGTGCCCTTCTACATCGCCGCGCCGCACTCGACGCTGGACTTCGCCTGCGCGGACGGCGGCGCCATCCCGATCGAGGATCGCGGCGGCGCCGAGGTCTGCCACGTGCGCGGCTTGACGCCGGCCGGCGACATCGCCGAGCTCGCCCTCGCCCCCACCGACACCCGCGCCGCCAACCCCGCCTTCGACGTCACGCCCGCCGCGCTCATCCGCGGCATCATCACCGAGCGCGGCATCGCGCCCGCCGCCGAACTGGCGCGCCTCTATCCGGAGCACGTGCGATGAGCGACGCCCCCGGCATCTGCATCCACGAGGAGGCCGGCTGGCAGCCGCCGGATCCGTTGCGCGCCGAGCTGCTGGCCACGCTGCGCGCGATGTCGGACGCAGGTCTGAACGTCGGTACGGCGGGGAATGCGAGCGTGCGGCTGAGCAGCGCTCGAATGCTGATCTCCCCGAGCGGCATGCCCGCCGAACGCTGCACGCCGCAGGACATGGTGGAGGTCGAGGCCGACGGCCGCTACCCCGGCCCGCTCGCGCCCTCGTCGGAATGGAAGCTGCACCACGACCTCTACGCCGCCTTTTCCGCGGCAGGCGCCGTGCTGCACGCACATTCGCCCTTCGCCACCGCGCTCGCCTGCCAGCGCATCGAGATCCCGCCCTTCCACTACATGATCGCGCGCTTCGGCGGCACCACCGTGCGCTGCGCGCGCTACGCCACCTTCGGCACCCAGGCCCTGTCCGACGCCACCGTCGCCGCGCTGCACGGCCGCAACGCCTGCCTGCTCGCCAACCACGGCATGGTGGTCTACGGCCGCGACCTCGCCCACGCCCTGGCGCTGGCGATCGAGTTCGAGACCCTGTGCGCGCAGTACTGGCGCACGCTGCAACTGGGCGCGCCGGTGCTGCTGTCGGAAGGGGAGATGGCCGAGGTGATCGAGCGCTTCAAGTGGTACGGGAAACCGCGGCGCTAGAACCACTTCGCACACCGGGCTGCGGGCGCGCTTCGGCGACGGCCAACCCGAGGTTCAGCGCTCCAGCACCCGCAGTAGGCTAGCCGTATCCTCCCGCCCCCAGCCCGCGCCCAGCAGCGCGTTGAGCTGCTGCCACACCTGCGCGGCCACCGGCAGTGGCGCGCCGAGCCTGGCGGACTCGTCCATCAGGATGGCGAAATCCTTGTGATGCAGGCGCGCCTCGACGCCGGCGGCGAAGTCGCGCTCGACCATCTTCGCGCCCATCACCTCGAGCACCCTGGAGCCCGCCGAGCCGCCCATCAGGGCCTGGCGCACCGCGGCGACGTCGACGCCGTGGGCGTTGGCCAGGCTCACCGCCTCCGCGCAGGCCTGGATCGTCGACACCATGATCATCTGGTTGCAGGCCTTGGCAACCTGGCCGGCGCCGGGCGGGCCGATATGCACGATGCGCTTGCCGAGCACCTCGAACAGCGGGCGTACGCGAGCGAGCGTCTCGTCCTCGGCGCCGGCCATGATCGCCAGCGTCGCGTCGCGCGCGCCCTGCCCGCCGCCGGACACCGGCGCATCGACCCAGCCGATGCCGCGTTCGGCGTAGCGTGCGGCGAGCGATCGCGCAGTCGCGGGGGCGATGGTGCTCATGTCGACGTGGATGCTGCCGGGCGCAAAGCCTGCGGCCAGCCCTTCGGGGCCGAAGGCGAGGCCTTCGACGTCGGCGCTGGCGGTGACGATGGTGATGACGACCGCGCTGCGCGCGGCCAGCTCGGAAGGCGTCGCGCACAGCGGCACGCCCTCGGCAACCAGCGCCGCGGCCGACTCCGGACGACGCGCCCACACCGCCAGGTCGTGGCCGGCGACGCGCAGGTGGCGGACCATGGGTTCGCCCATCACGCCCAGGCCGATGAATCCGATCTTCATGTGCTTCTCCCGTGCCCCGTTCATTCGCCCGCGCCGCCGCTCATGCGCTCGAAGAGCTTGAGCATCGCGACCGAATCGTCCTCTCCCAGGCCGCAGCCGACCATGGCGTTGAAAAGCTGCATGGTGGCCGCGGCCGTCGGCAACGCCAGGCCGAGGCGGTGAGCCTCGTCCATGACGATGCGCACGTCCTTCTGGTGCATCCAGGCCTTGAAGCCGGGCTTGAAGTTGCGCTGGAGCATGCGCTGGCCGTGGTTTTCGAGGATGCGCGAATACGCGAAGCCGCCGAGCAGCGCCTCGCGCACCTTCGCGCCGTCGACGCCGCTCCTGGTGGCGAAGTTGAGCGCCTCCGCGACCGAAGCCACGCCGACCCCGGTGATGATCTGGTTGCAGGCCTTGGCGACCTGGCCGGCGCCCGCGTCGCCGATGCGGGTGATGGACTTGCCCATGGCCTCGAACAGCGGCTGCACGCGCGCGCAGGCGTCAGCATCGCCGCCGACCATGATGGTGAGTGTGGCGGCGATGGCACCCGGCTCGCCACCCGACACCGGGGCATCGAGCGCGACGATGCCGCGCTCGGCCAGGCGTGCGGCGATGGACTGCGCCGCAGCCGGGGCGATGGTGCTCATGTCGATGTGGATGTGGCCGGTACCGGCGCCGTCGGCGACGCCGTTCAGGCCGCGGGTGACCTGCTCGACGTCGGGCGCGTCGGCCACCATGCTGATCGTGACCGCCGCGTGGCGCGCGACCTCGGCCGCGCTGGCGCAGTCGCCAGCCCCGGCGTCGAGCAGCGCCTGCATCGATTCGCGCCGGCGGCTCCACACGTGCACGCGATGGCCGGCCTTGATGAGGTTGAGGGCCATGGGCCGACCCATGAGGCCGAGTCCGATGAATCCGACTTCCATTGACTGAAGCTCCTCCGGGGATGAGTTCGGCGGACTGGCCGCAGCACGACAAGCCCGCCATAATCGACACCATGAACTACGGCGCAATCATCAAGGAAATCGGGCGGGGCGCCAAGGGCGCGCGCGACCTGGACACGGCCGCTGCGGCGGCGCTCTTCGGCGACATCCTGGACGGCGCGGTGCCTGAGCTCGAGCTCGGCGCCATCCTGATCGCCTTCCGCATCAAGAGCGAGGCGCTGCCCGAGCTGCTCGGCTTCAAGCAGGCGATGGACGCGCGCACCGCCCAGGTCGTGGTGCCCGAGGGCCCGCGCTGCGTGGTGCTGCCGACCTACAACGGCGCGCGCCGCCAGGCCAACCTGATGCCGCTGGTGGCGCTGCTGCTGGCGCGCGAGGGCGTGCCGGTGCTGATCCAGGGTCGCCACGACTTCGAGACACGAGTGAGCCCGTTCGAGCTGCTCGCCGCGCTCGACCTGCATCCGGCATCCGATGCCGGCGAGGCCTCGGCCCAACTCGCGCAGCGGCGCGTCGCCTGCATCGGGGTGGACAAGCTGCTGCCCGGGCTCGACCCGCTGTTGGCGCTGCGCGTGCGCATGGGCGTGCGCGCCAGCGGGCACACCATGGCCAAGCTCATCGACCCCTGCCGCGGACTCAGCGTGCGCGTGGTGGCGGTCACCCACCCCGAGTACCTCGAGCGCATGGATGACTTTCTGCGCGCCGACGGCGGGCGCGCGATGCTGATGCGCGGCACCGAGGGCGAGATCTACGCCAACCCGCGGCGCTGCCCGGAGATGAAGGTGTATGTGGACGGCGCGGCGTCAATCGGCGTACCGGGCGAGGAAGGCGGCGCGCCGCCGCTCGCCAGCCTGCCCGATGCACCGTCGGTGGCCGCCAACGCGACGCTGATCCGCAGCATGCTCGCCGGCGACACCCCTGTGCCAGGGCCGATCCTCGCCCAGGTCGCCGCGCTGAAGCGGCTCGCCAGCTGATCGCCCGGCCGCAGCCCGACGCGGAGAACATGCCATGAACACCCCCGAAAGACGCCGCCTCTCGCGCATCACCTTCCATCACGACGCCCGCCTCGCAATCGCCGACACGAAGTGCGGCTGCGCGCTGATCGACCTGTCGTTGAAGGGCGCGCTGCTGCGCGCGGACTCCACCACGGACTGCGCGCCAGGAACGCCATGCGAGCTCGAACTCGTGCTCGACGACGGCGAACACTGCGTGATGATGGAGGGCGTGGTCGCACATAGCGCGCGAGGCCTGATCGGAATTGCCTGCCGCTCGATCGATCTCGACAGCATCACCGTGCTGCGCCGCCTGATCGAACTCAACCTCGGTGACGCCGCGCTGCTCGAGCGCGACCTGCAGGCCCTCGTCGAAGGCTGAACCGGTTGCCGCAGCGCCATCGCGGAGGGTCTTCGAGATGTTCGAGCACCGTCGAAGCGCAGTGGACGTGCGCGGCGCGCGCCGCTCCTGTCAAGACTCGTCACGGCACCAGCCTGCGCTGGGAGTGGCGCACGCCGCGAGGGCTCCCGGTGACCGCGCTCCGTGGTCGATGAAAAAGCGATCGCTCGCAACCTGGACCGCCCTGCAGGGGCGCTGCGGGCCATGTCGTGGGAGCGGCGCGAGGCGGGCATTTCCGACGGGATCGCCCGATCAGCCCGTCACTGAGCCAGACGGCCTTCGCGGTAGTCGCTGACCGCCTGGTAGATTTCCTGCTCGGTGTTCATGACGAAGGGACCGTACTGCGCGATCGGCTCGCCGAGCGGGCGGCCGGCGATGAGGAGCGCGCGGGTGTCGGTGGTGGCTTCGATCGTCACGCCATCGCTTTCCGCGTCATTGGCGAAAATTGCCATGTTGCGCGCTGGCACGCGGCTACCGCCCGCGTCTGACTCGCCGGCCACCTTCAACTCACCGC
>JBEOKH010000169.1:0-5924 GCA_040275625.1 Thauera sp.
GCGTGGTGGGCTTCATGAAGGCGGAGCCGTTCGCGACGGTGCTGGACCGGGCGCTCTGAGCGAGGCCGGGGTTTTTCCCCTACAATCCCGCCTTTCCCCTTACGGTTCAAACCCTTCATGTTCTCCGGCATCGTCGCGGCCGTCGGCCGCATCGAACACGTCGCGGCGCTCGCGGACGGCGTGCGCATCACCGTCAACACCAACGGCCTCGATCTTTCCGACGTGATCGTCGGCGACAGCGTGGCGCACAGCGGCGTGTGCCTCACCGTGGTCGAGATGGACGGTCCGCGGCTCAGGTACGACGTCTCGCGCGAGACGCTCAACTGCACCGTGGGACTGGACGCCGTAGGCGGCGAGGTCAACCTCGAGAAGTCGCTGCGCCTGGCCGACCGCCTCGGCGGCCATCTCGTCACCGGCCATGTGGACGGCGTCGGCGAGGTGGTGAAGTTCGCGCCGATCGGCGAGAGCCACGAGCTGGTGATCCGCGCCCCGGCGGCGATCGCCGGCTACATCGCGAAGAAGGGCTCGATCACCGTCAATGGCGTGAGCCTGACGGTTAACCGGGTCGAGCACCGCGACTTCTGGATCAACCTGATCCCGCACACGGTGGCGATGACCAACCTCAAGCACCTGCAGGCCAGCAGCAGGGTCAACCTCGAGATCGACCTCATCGCGCGCTACGTCGAGCGCATGCTCGAGTGGAAGAAGGAAGAGGCCGCGCAGGCCTGACCGTCGGCGCGAACCGGGGCGCATGACCAAAGCGGATATCGGCACCGCCCGCGGAGCCCTTGCAAGCCACGCCCCGCACGCCGCAACACACGAAACAAAGGACACAGCATGAGCGCACTCGCGCCGATCACCGACATCATCGCCGACATCAAGGCCGGCAGGATGGTCATCCTGGTCGACGAGGAAGACCGCGAAAACGAGGGCGACCTCGTGATGGCGGCCGAATTCGTCACCCCCGAGGCAATCAACTTCATGGCCAGGTACGGCCGCGGGCTGATCTGCCTGACGCTCACCGACGAGCGCTGCCGCCAGCTCGGCCTGCAGCAGATGGTGCGCGACAACCGCACCCCGCACGGCACCGCGTTCACGGTGTCGATCGAGGCCGCCACCGGCGTCACCACCGGCATCTCGGCGCACGACCGCGCGCGCACCGTGCAGGTCGCGGTCGCCCGCCACGCCAAGCCGGAAGACATCGTCACCCCCGGCCACATCTTCCCGCTCACCGCGCAGAAGGGCGGCGTGCTGATCCGCGCCGGCCACACCGAGGCCGGCTGCGACCTCGCCCAGCTCGCCGAGCTGGAGCCCGCGTCGGTCATCTGCGAGATCCTCAAGGACGACGGCACCATGGCGCGCCTGCCCGACCTCATCGAGTTCGGCCAGGCCCATGGCCTCAGGATCGGCGCCATCCGCGACCTGATCGAATACCGCGCCGCCAACGACAACCTGGTCGAGAAGGTCGCCGAGCGGGAGGTCGATACCGCCTACGGCCGCTTCCGCCTCACCGCGTTCGAGGACAAGACCTCGGGCGACGTGCATTTCGCGCTGTCGCACGGTGATATCCACCCCGAACGCGAGACCCTGGTGCGGGTTCATGAGCCGATCTCGGTGCTCGACTTTCTCGACGCCGGCAGCGGCCATCACAGCTTCCCGGTCAACCACGCGCTCGCGACCCTCGCCAGGGCCGAGGCCGGCGTGATCGTGCTGCTCTACCGTCCGATGTCCGGCCGCGAGCTGCTCGCCAGCCTTGACGGCAGCGGGAACCGCCCGACCGCAAAGTGGGACGCCCGCCTGTTCGGCGTCGGCGCGCAGATCCTGCGCGCGCTGCGCGTGGGCAAGATGCGCCTGCTGGCCAGCCCGCGCAAGATCCCGAGCATGACCGGCTTCGGCCTCGAGATCACCGGTTTCGTCGACAAGAACTGAAAAAGAGAACAGCACAGCATGCAACGCAACCAACCCGAAAACGCCCGCCAGGGCGCCCGCTACGACGGCATCGACGAGCTCGACCCCAGCTTCATTGGCGCCGGCGTGCGTGTGGGCATCGTCATGGCGCGCTTCAACCTCGACATCTGCGAAGGCCTGCTGTCGGCCTGCACCGACGAGCTGCTGCAACTGGGCGTGGCGCGCAGCGATATCCGCATCGTCACCGTGCCCGGCGCGCTCGAGATCCCGCTCGTGCTGCAGACCATGGCCAGAAGCACGAAATACGACGCGCTGGTCGCGCTTGGCGCGGTGGTGCGCGGCGAGACCTACCACTTCGAGCTGGTCTCCAACGAAATGGGCGCGGGCGTGACCCGCGTCGGCCTCGACACCGGCCTGCCGATCGCCAATGGCGTGCTGACGACCGAAGACGACGACCAGGCGATCGCACGCATGCGCGAGAAGGGCGCAGACTGCGCCCGCGCCGCGGTCGAGATGGCCAACCTGCTGAAGGCGGTGCGATGAGCGACATGGACAACACCGGCGCAGCCCCCGAAGGCGGCGCCCCCGGTCCGACCAGCAAGATGGCTCGCCGCCGTGCGCGCGAACTCGCGCTGCAGGGCGTCTACCAGTGGCTGCTGTCGGGCAACAGCGCGAGCACCGTGCAGCGCCACCTCGAATCCGAGACCGAGAACCTCGACAAGATCGACCGCGAGCTCTTCGTCAGCCTGCTGCGCGGCGCCACCGGCACCGCCGACGAGCTGCGCGACTGCTTCACGCCGCTGCTGTCGCGCCCGGTCGTCGAGCTGTCGCCCATCGAGCACGCCATCCTGCTGCTCGGCGCCCACGAGCTGCGCCACAACCTCGAGACGCCCTACCGCGTGGTGATCAACGAGGCGATCGAGCTCGCCAAGGGCTACGGCGGCACCGACGGGCACAAGTTCGTCAACGGTGTGCTCGACAAGCTCGCCGCCCGCCTGCGCCCGGAAGAAGTCGAGGCCGCGCGCGCCAGGCGGGGCTGAGGGCTTACGCAGCGTGCGATGAACGCGGCGCGCGGTGCGGAGGACGCAGTGGGCTACGTCACACACCTCGATTGCCGGACTGTCGCGTTCGCGGCTTCCGCCGCTCCCACCGGGGCTCAAAGGGTTGCTGGAGCGCTGCGTTCGCGGCTTCCGCCGCTCCTACCGGGGCGGGGGACGCCGCGGATTTCCGCAGGAGCGCCGGAAGGCGCGAACTCCGGCGCCCGCGCGCCCACCACACCCCCCCACCCACCACCTACCCGCGCACTCCAGACCAATCCCTTCACCGCCCACCTGCGCGCACCACGGCTAATCCTTTCACCGCCCACCCGCGCGCCGCGCGCGCATCACCACACGATCCCCGGCGCGCAACGCCAGCCTCCCATCCGCGGCGATCCCGAATCCGCTGATGCGCGCGACCGCCGCCATGAAGCGCTGCTCGTCCTGCATCGCACGCGGCTCGCACGCCATCTTCGTGGCCCCCTGCGGCGACAGGCGCAGGCCTTCGCCCGACAGCACGTAGCGGCCGAAAAAGCGGTTGCATGCCGCAAGCCCGCCGAGCTGTCCGTCGGTCTCGAAACCGAGTGTCATCCGCGTCGGGTCGGCCACCGCGCTTCCCTCCAGCTCCACCACCTCCCACGGCTCGCCCTGCAGCAGCGTCGCCGGATCTCCACCGCAGCCGCGCAGCACGCGCTCCTGCCAGCGCACCTCCACGGTGTCGGGATGCGTCATGCCGCTCATCGCCTCAACGCAGATCCGCGCGTAAACCACCGCCTCCAGACCGCCGCCCGCGCTCACGCCCTGATAGCTGCGCATCCCCGGCGCGTCAACCACCAGCGGGGTCGGCGCAAACATGCGCGAGGCGCCGTCATCAGCGATAAGCTCCAGCCCCTGCGCGCTGACGTCGAGGCGCCAGCCGGGCTCGTTGCCCACCGCGCGGAACAGCGGCTTCGCGGCCTGCAGCCGGCACTCCGGCTGCTCGACGCCCGCCAGGCTCAGCAGCGCATGGTTGCCCTTGACCCAGATCCCGGTGCGCGCGTCGTCCACCGCGACCATGTGCATGCCGGATGCGCTGCGTTCAGGGCGCAAGGTCCAGTTCCGCCCATCGACGCTCAAGGTGGCCAGCTCGCCGAAGTGGCGCAGGGTGACGGTGCGCGCACCGCAGCGGAAATCGATGGGCGGCTGCGGATCGAGCGCGGCCGCGCTTGCCGCCCGCCCGCGCGCTTCGGCGTCGGGGGCAGGCGCCGGCATGGCCGGCGGCGCCGCACGCCCGAACAGGCCGCAGCCGGCAAGCAGGCTGGCGGCGATTGCGATGGCAAGGCGGGAGAGGACGGGCATGGCGGCAATTCCGGAAGAGAGCGACCCCGCCATTCTAATGACCCGGGGCGCCGAAACCGCCCGCGAGGCGGTAAGCTGACGTTGCAAGGAGAGCGGTGATGCATGAGATGTCCCTGGCCGAAGGCGTGCGCACGATCATCGAGGAGGCGGCCGCCGCACAAGGCTTTCGCGCGGTGCGCGGGGTGGTGCTGGAGATCGGCGAACTCGCCGCGGTAGACGTCGATGCGCTGCGCTTCAGCCTCGAGGTGGTGCTGGCCGACACGATCGCCGCCGGCGCGACGGTGACGGTGGAGCCGGTCCGCGGCAGCGGCTGGTGCTCGGACTGCGCACGGACGGTGCCGATTCGCGAGCTGTACGACGCCTGCCCGCACTGCGCCGGCTATCGCGTGCAGGCGAGCGCGGGCCGGGAGATGCGGGTCAAGGCGCTGGAAGTGGCGTGAACAGGGCCCGGGTCGAAGCATGCCCGGGGAGCGTGCGGCGTGCGCAGTTCCTGCGCGGTCGCGGCCAGGATGGTTCGCTCTCGGCACACCAAGACTGCTAACCGGACTTTCAGGTAGCGCGGAGAAACGAAAGATGTGCACAACGTGTGGTTGCGGCGGCGGTGAAACCCGGATTGGCGCGCTCGGAGGCGGGCGCTCCGCAGGCGGCGTGACCCCTCGACCCGGCGCGACGCGCGCGTGGCGCCGGGTCGAGGGCCATAGCGCCCCCGCCTCATCGCAACCCGACCCCCAAAGCCACCACCTCGACTTCGGCAGCGGCCCCGCGCATACCCATGCCCCCGGCCTCAGCCAGGCGCAGATGGTGAAGATCGAGCGCGACATCCTCGGCAAGAACGACGCGCGTGCCGCGGAGAATCGTGCCTGGCTCGCCGCACGTGGCATCTTCGCGCTCAACCTCGTCTCCAGCCCGGGCTCGGGCAAGACCGCACTGCTGGTGCGCACGCTGCAGTTGCTCGCCGGCCGGGTGAGCGCCGCGGTGATCGAAGGCGACCAGCAGACCGAGTTCGACGCCGAGCGCATCCGCGCCACCGGGGTGCCGGCGCTGCAGATCAACACCGGCAAGGGCTGCCACCTCGACGCCGACATGGTGGCGCGCGCGCTGCCGCGCATGAACCTCGTCGATTACAGCCTGCTGCTGATCGAGAACGTCGGCAACCTCGTATGCCCGGCCGCCTTCGACCTCGGCGAGGCGCACAAGGTGGCGATCCTGTCGGTCACCGAAGGCGAGGACAAGCCGCTCAAATACCCCGACATGTTCGCCGCCGCCGACCTGATGCTGCTCAACAAGGTGGACCTGCTGCCCTACCTCGCCTTCGATACCCGGCGCGCGATCGACTACGCGCTTCGCGTCAATCCGCGCCTGCGCGTGATCCGCACATCCGCGACCAGCGGCGAGGGGCTCGACGAGTGGATCGCGTGGATCGAAGCCGGGCTGGCCGTCGCACGGGACAGGGCCGCGCAGGCATGACCCCGCCGCTCCACGCATTCGATGGCCCAGCGCATGAGGGCGGGCTCGCCCGCGAAAGCAGCGGCTCGGAGCGCACCGTTCACGCGCAGGCCCGCTCACACGCGGCCCGCGCGGGCGACACCCTCACCTTCGCCACCCGTCCCGACGTGCCGGCAGACACACTGCCCATCCTCG
>JBEOKH010000170.1:0-7323 GCA_040275625.1 Thauera sp.
GACGCTGGCGAGGTGCTGGAAGTCGAGGTGGGTGTAGATCTGCGTGCTGCGTATGCTGGCGTGCCCGAGGAGTTCCTGCACTGCGCGCAGATCGCCGCTCGATTGCAGAAGATGGCTCGCAAAACTGTGACGAAGCATGTGCGGATGCACATGCACGCCGAGTCCGAGCGCGCGCGCCCGCGCACCCAGCCGACTGGCGATTCCGCTGCTGCTCAGGCGATGGCCGGCGCGCGTAACGAACAGCGCGGGCTCGCCCGTGCGGGCGATGCCGGCACGCTGCGCCAGCCAGCGCCTCAAGGCCGCGAGGGCCTTGCTGCCCACCGGTACCGTGCGTCGACGGCCGCGCTTGCCGCTCACCGTGACCAGGCCTTCAGCCAGATCGAGCCCACCCTCGACATCGAGTCCGGCGAGTTCGGCGACCCTGAGCCCTGACGAATAAAAAAGCTCGAACATTGCGATATCCCGCATTTCAAGCAAATTTTCTGGCTCGGGGTCGAGCAGCGCATTCGCCTGTTCCGGCGACAGCACCCGCGGCAGCATCGCGGGCGACTTCGGCGGGCGCACGCCGAGCACCGGGTTGGCATTGACCCCCTGTTCGCGTACCAGCCAGCGGTAGAAGCCGCGCCAGGCCGACAGGTGGCGGGCAATGCTGCGGCCGTGAAGCCCCTCGCCATGGAGGCGGGCGACAAAGCGGCGGATGTCGGCGGGCTGCAGCGTCTCCGGTGCGCGCTGCTCGGCGAGGCGCAGCAGCGCCTGCAGCCCCGCGCGATAGGCCTTGAGGGTGAGCGGCGAGGCCCGACGCTGAGTGGCGAGCCAGCCCAGCCAGGCCTCGAAGCGGTCCGGCAGCGGCCGCTCCGCAACCGCGGTTGCGACGGCCGCGCGACGCCCCTTCATCCGCTCAGCCCGCGCGCGCCGACAGCGCGGCGGCGGCGAGATCCGCGATGCGACCGAGGTAGAGCGTGCCCATGCCGGGGTAGAAGCGCTCGCCCTCGGCGCTGCCGAGCGCGAGCAGGCCGAAGCACAGACCGCGCGCGCGCAGCGGCATCAAGGCCAGCGAGCGGATGTGCGGCGCAGCCTCGCCGAACCAGCCCGCCACCTCGATGCTCTCGGGCGCGCCGCAGTACGGCTGGCGCAGACCCTCGACGTGGCGGCGAGCCGCTTCGCTGACACCGAAGGTGTCGGGGCGGGCAACGCCGTCCGCGTCATCGGCGCTCGCCTCGCCCCACAGCTTGAGGCTGACGTGGGGCACGGCGAAGTCGTCGCGCAAACTGTCGACCAGGCCCTGGCGCACGCTGTCCACCGACCCTGCGTGCAGCAGCGCGACCGCCAGCCGGTGCACCTTGGCGCTGATGTCGTCGTTCTCCTCGCCAAAACGGATCAGCTCGGAGAGCTTGACCTCGAGTGCGCGGATCTTGTCGCGCAGCGCATGCAACTGGCGCTCGGCGAGCGAGATTGCCTGCCCGCCGTGCTGCGGATGGGGCACGGTGAGTTCGGCAAACAGCTCGTGATGCTGGTTGAGGAAATCCGGGTGTTCGCGCAGGTAGCGCGCGACCTCTTCGGCATTCATTTCAGGCATTCTCCCGGCGGGGCGACACGCGCCCCGCGTTGCTCGATCGTCGATGGCCGCCGTTCAGGCACGGCGGCCGCATGTTCTCCGGCGCTGGCACGGCCGTCCGCGACGGGCCTAGCGCATCCCAGGCCGGCAAGTTCAGGCAAGTTCGATCTCGCCCTCGAAAACGGTCACCGCCGGGCCGGTCATCGAAACCGGCGTGCCCGGTCCGTTCCAGGCGATCTCCAGGTCGCCGCCACGGGTGTGCACCCGCACCGGCGATTCGACCAGCCCACGCAGGATGCCCGCGACCACCGCCGCGCAGGCGCCGGTGCCGCAGGCCAGGGTCTCGCCCGCGCCGCGCTCGAACACGCGCAGGCGCACCTCATGCGCATCGACCACCTGCAGGAAACCGGCATTGACGCGCGCCGGGAAGCGTCCGTGGCGCTCGATCAGCGCCCCCTGCTCGCCCACCGGCGCAGCATCGACGTCGGCCACCACCTGCACCGCGTGCGGGTTGCCCATCGACACCGCGGTGATCGCGACCGTGTCGCCACCGACCTGCAGCGGCTGCACCACGGCGTCGGAATCGGACAAGAAGGGGATCTTCGCCGGCGTCAGCGCCGGCACACCCATGTCCACCGTGACCAGACCGTCGGCGCGCAGACGCGGCGCGATGATGCCGGACCTCGTCTCGACGCGAATCTCGTCCTTGGTGGTGAGGCCCTTGTCGTGCACGAAGCGCACGAAGCAGCGCGCGCCGTTGCCGCACTGCTCGACCTCGCCGCCGTCGGCGTTGAAGATGCGGTAGCGGAAGTCGACGTCCGGGCGGGACGCCGGCTCGACCACCAGCAACTGATCGCAGCCGACGCCGAAGTGGCGGTCGGCGATCGCCTTGACCCTGGCCGGGGTGAGCTCGACCGGCGCGCGCGTGGCGTCGATGACGACGAAGTCGTTGCCCAGGCCGTGCATCTTGGTGAAGCGCAGTTTCATCTTGCTGTTCCAGTGTTTCAGTAGATCCGCGGCTCGCCCTCGGGGCGGGTCTTGAAGCGGCGGTGCACCCAGTAGTACTGCTCGGGCATGGTGCGGATCACGCCCTCGAGCCAGGCGTTCATGCGCAGCGTGTCGGCCTCGACGTCGTCCGAAGGATAGTCCGCCCACGCCTCGCCGAGCTCGAGCACATAGCCTTCGCCACCGGGGCGCATGCGTACCACGCAGGGCACCACCGCCGCGTTCGCCAGCCGGGCCAGCCGCGGCAGGCCGGTGATGGTGGCTGCCGGCACGCCGAAGAAGGGCACGAAGATGGATTCCTTGCGCCCGTAATCGAGGTCAGGCAGGTAGTAGAGCGGACGGCCGGCCTTCATCGCCTTCACCGTGGCGCGCACGCCGTCATGGCGCGACAGCAGCAACTGGTCGTTGAAACGGCTGCGGCCATGATGCAGCCAGCGGTCGATCACCTTGTCCTTCTGCGCCGCGTACACACTGACGAAGTCGCCTTCCAGCGACAGCCGGGTACCCGCCATGTCGAGACCGACGAAATGCGGCGCCAGCAGCAGCACCGGGCGCCCTGCAGCCTTGAGCGCCTCGAGGTGCTCGAGACCGTCGATGCGCACGATGGCGCGCAGGCGCTCGGCGCTCGCCCACCACGCCAGGCCGCGTTCGAGCATGCTGCGCCCGGTCACCGCGAAGTGGCGTTTGGCCAGCGCGCGGCGTTCGGCCCCGGACAGCTCAGGGAAGCACAGGCGCAGGTTGGTGAGCACGACCTTGCGCCGTGGCACGATCACCCAGTACAGCAGACGGCCGAAGCCGCTGCCGATCGGCGCCAGCAGCGACAGCGGCAGCCAGTGCAGCAGCCAGATCAGGGCGACGACGATGCGGCTCATGCGCGGCGCTCCGTGTCGGCGCCGGTGGCGCCGGCCGGGACGCGGGTCTGGGAGGCCGCCGAGTGGTCGCCTGCCGGTACGCCATCGGCACGCACCGTCGCATCACCCGGCGTGCCCTCCGACGCCTCGTCCTCACGCTCGCGGCGCGGCCCCTTGTAGCGGTTGTACCCCCACAGGTACTGCTGCGGGCATTGCAGGATCATGCGCTCGACCTCGCGGTTGATGATCGCGACGTCGGTGTCGATGTCGCCGCTGAGCGCCTCGGTCGGCGCCTGCAGGCGGAACACATAGCCCTCGCCGCGCGGCAGGCGCTCGGCCCAGGTGTAGATCACGCGCACGCCCTTCACCGCCGCCAGGCGCGCGGCGAGCGTCATCGTCCACGCTGGCTTGCCGAAGAAGGTGGACCACACGCCCTCGCCCGCGCCCGGCACCTGGTCGGGCAACATGCCCACCGCCTCGTGGCTGCGCAGGGTCTTGACCAGCTTGCGCACGCCGGACAGATCGGCCGGCGCGGTGCGCATCTGTCCGCGCGCACGGCCGGCCTCCATCAGCGGCTGCAGAACTTCCTTGCGCGGCGGACGATAGAGCACGGTGATCGGAATCTTCGCCGCGATGCACTGCGCGGTGATCTCGAAGCAGCCCAGATGCGGGGTGATGAAGAGGATCCCGGCGCCCTCGGCGCGCGCGGCCTCGACCAGTTCCCACCCTTCGGTGCGCACCGCGCTCGCCACCACCTCCGCCGCCGGCCGCCCCCAGATGAAGGGCAGCTCGAGCGCCTGACGCCCGGCCTCGACGATCGCCGCGCGCAGCACCGCCTCGTCCTCGCGGCCGAGGGCGTTGAAGAGGTTCGCGCGCAGGCGGCGGGCGTAGGACGGCGAGGCGCGGTAGGTCAGCCAGCCCGCCCAGCCACCGATGCGGTGCAGCCAGGGCAGGGGCAGGCGCGACAACAGACGGAAGAGGTATCGAGAGAGCACGTGGAGGAGACCCCGATGAGGAAGCCGGGAGTGGTGCCGGAAAGCGATGCCCGGTAGGGATGGCGCAGGCGCATCACAGCCGAATGCTTACACAGCCAGCGTTCCCGGTCTATAATCCGCGCCTTGCCGCCGAGTTAACTCGACAACTTGCAGGGCGGCATGGCGAGTGAGTTCGCCAGTAAAAATACTGCTAAAGCGTCGGCTGCTCGACGAAATCCCCGGAGCTGGCCGCAGACGCAAGGCCACCGCAACGGGGATTTTTGTTTTTCAGGAGCAGCACAGCATGGCTGAATTTCTCTTCACCTCCGAATCGGTCTCCGAAGGCCATCCCGACAAGGTCGCCGACCAGGTCTCCGACGGCGTGCTCGACGCCGTCCTCGCCGAAGACCCCAAGGCGCGCGTCGCCTGCGAGACCCTGGTGTCGACCGGCCTGGTGGTGATCTCGGGCGAAATCACCACCACCGCCCACCCCAACTACCGCGAGATTGCGCAGGAAGTCATCCGCCGCATCGGCTATGACAACTCCGACATCGGCTTCGACTACAAGAGCTGCGCGGTGCTGGCGGCGATCAACCGCCAGTCGCCCGACATCGCCCAGGGCGTCAACGCCGCCAACGACGATCCGCTCGACCAGGGCGCCGGCGACCAGGGCCTGATGTTCGGTTACGCCACCAACGAAACCCCCAGCCTGATGCCGCTGCCGATCTACTACGCGCACCGCATCATGCAGCGCCAGGCCGAGGTGCGTAAGGACGGCCGCCTGAAATGGCTGCGCCCCGACGCCAAGAGCCAGATCACCGTCAAGTATGTCGACGGCAAGCCGGTGGCGATCGACACCGTGGTGGTGTCCACCCAGCACGACCCGGACGTCACGCAAGAGCAGATCCGCGAGGCGGTGATCGAGCTGATCATCAAGCCGGTGCTGCCCAAGGAGCTGATGCAGGGCGACGTGCGCTACCTGGTCAACCCCACCGGCCGCTTCGTGGTCGGCGGTCCGCACGGCGACTGCGGCCTCACCGGGCGCAAGATCATCGTCGACACCTACGGCGGTGCGGCCCATCACGGCGGCGGCGCGTTCTCGGGCAAGGATCCGTCCAAGGTCGACCGCTCGGCCGCCTACGCCGGCCGCTACGTGGCGAAGAACATCGTCGCCGCCGGCCTCGCCGACAAGTGCGAGGTGCAGGTGGCATACGCGATCGGCGTGGCGCGCCCGGTGTCGCTGATGGTCAACACCTTCGGCACCGGCCGCATCGCCGACGACAAGATCGTCGAACTCATCGGCCGCCACTTCGACCTGCGCCCGAAGGCGATCATCCAGACGCTGGACCTGCTGCGCCCGATCTACTCGCGCACCGCCGCCTACGGCCACTTCGGCCGCGACGAGCCGGGCTTCACCTGGGAACAGACCGACAAGGCCGCCGCCCTGCGCGCCGACGCCGGTCTCTGACGGCCAGCGCGCGCCCGGCACAGGCGTGCATGACATACGCCGGCTATGTCGGAGCGGCGGAAGCCGCGAGCCTTTCGCTGCCTCATCAGGCGGGACGCAAAGGTTCGCGGCTGCCGCCGCTCCTACAGACGCCCCGATGCACGCTGCGGGGTTCGCGGCTGCCGCCGCTCCTACAGGAAGCGCGGCAGCTCTCGGTAGGAGCGCCAGAAGGCGCGAACCCGGGCGCATCGAACAGGCGCGGCGCGTGCCGGACCGCTGCGTTCGCGGCTGCCGCCGCTCCTACGGGTTGCGCGGGGCGGCACCGACGACGGCTGTCCGGCCCGGTAGAATCCGGAACGCCCGGCAGTGCGCCCGGGTCCTCAAGCTGACCTCCTTCACGCTCTCGAGTCGCCCATGCTTCAACAAGTCCTGATGTTCGCCCTCGGCCTGGTCGCTCTCGTCATCGGCGCCGAATTGCTCGTGCGCGGCGCCTCGCGACTGGCTGTCTCCTTCGGTGTGTCGCCGCTGGTGGTCGGCCTCACCGTGGTCGCCTTCGGCACCAGCGCGCCCGAGATGGCGGTATCGGTCGGCTCCGCGCTCACCGGCGCGCCCGACCTCGCGATCGGCAACGTGGTCGGCAGCAACATCGCCAACGTGCTGCTGATCCTTGGCATCTCGGCGCTGATCACACCGCTGCTGGTCGACGAGCAGATCATCCGCCAGGAAATCCCGATCATGATCGGCGCCTCGGCCCTGCTGGTGGTGATGGCGCTCGACGGCAACATCGGACTCGTGGAGTCGGTCGCGCTGTTCGCGCTGGTGATCGCCTATACCGTGTTCCTGGTCATGCAGTCACGGCGGGCGTCGAAGGCGGTGCAGGACGAGTTCGAGACCGGGATCCCGACCTCCACCTGGGACCGGCATTGGGCCGTGCAGCTCGCGCTGATCGCGGTCGGCCTGGTGCTGCTGGTGGTCGGCGCCGACTGGCTGGTCGATGCCGCGGTGGCCTTCGCGCGCGCCTTCGGCGTCAGCGATCTGGTGATCGGCCTCACCGTGGTCGCGGTCGGCACCTCGATGCCCGAGATCGCCACCTCGATCATCGCCGCGATCCGCGGCCAGCGCGACATCGCGGTCGGCAACGTGGTCGGCAGCAACGTATTCAACATCCTCGCCGTGCTCGGCGCGGCCGGCGTCGCCTCGGGCGTCGGTCTGCCCGTGTCGGAGGCGGCACGCAACTTCGACCTGTGGGTGATGCTCGCGGTGGCCTTCGCCTGCCTGCCGATCATGATCACCGGGCGCGAGATCGCGCGCTGGGAAGGCGTCGTGTTGCTCGCCTACTACGTCGCCTATACCGCCTGGCTGGTGCTGCAGGCGCAGCAGCACGACAGCGTGCAGGCGTTCTCGGGGATCATGCTCGGCTATGTGATGCCGCTCACCGTGATCACCCTCATCGTCAGCATCGTGCGCAGCAACGGCAAGCGCGCGTAGCTA
>JBEOKH010000171.1:0-2072 GCA_040275625.1 Thauera sp.
GCCGCCACCGCCGAGGAGCTCGGCGGCCAGGCCGGGCAACTGCAGGAGCTGATGGGCTTCTTCAGCCTCGCCAGCGCCGGCGCGGCGCCCTCCCGTTCGTCGGGCAGCACACGCAGGGCCGCCGCCATGGCGGGCGCGGACTCGATGTCGCGCACAAAGCAGGCGCGGTCGGCGGCGCGGGTGACGATCGGCAAGCCGGTCAGCTTCAGCGAAAGCGACTTCGAGAAATTCTGAGCACACGCCACGTAGCAGGAGCCAGGCCATGAGCCAGAGCCTTACACCCAGCAAGAAGAGCCTCGCCGTCAGCGTCGACAGCAGCCCGCAGCAATACCTGACCTTCAGCCTCGGCGGCGAGGTGTTCGCGCTCGGCATCCTCAACGTCAAGGAGATCATCGAGTTCGGCAACATCACCGAGATCCCGATGATGCCGGCCTTCATTCGCGGCGTGATCAACCTGCGCGGCGCCGTGGTGCCGGTGATCGACCTGTCGGCCCGCTTCGGCGGGGCGGCGTCGACGGTGTCGCAGCGCACCTGCATCGTCATCGTCGAACTCGGCGAAGGCGAGGATCGCCAGGATCTGGGCGTGATCGTGGACGCGGTCAACGAGGTGCTGGAGATCCCGCGTAGCGAAATCGAACCGCCGCCGAGCTTCGGCGCCAAGATCCGTGCCGACTTCATCCAGGGCATGGGCAAGGTCGAAGGTCGCTTCGTCATCATCCTCAACGTCGATCGCGTGCTGTCGCCGCAGGAGATCACCATGCTCGCCAGCATGAGCAGTAACGGCACCGGCAGCGAAGAAGAGTAAGCGCCAAGCGGACGGCACCTCACCTGCCGTCCGCATTTGCACGTGCTTTCAACGCGGATTACCCGATGCGAACAAGCAATCCTACGGCTGGCGCTCCATCCGCCTGCGCCTGTTCCTCCTACTTCCGCTCGTCATCGCGGCGGTGCTGTTCTTCGGCGTTGGCGGCAGTTCGGGGTCAAAGGCCGAAAGAGCGGGCCGCGGCTCGACGGCATCCACCCTCGAGTCCGGCTTCGAACGCTTCTGAACTTCCATACACCTTCTAGGCGAGTATTCATCATGCTCAACCAACTCAAGATCGGCCTGCGTCTATCGATACTGCTGGCCGTGATGCTCGGTCTGCTCGGCTTCCTCGCCTTCACGGCAATGCAAGGCCTAGACGCCTCGCGTGGAGACCTGCAGGTCACCAACGAGGCAAAGCTGAAGCCCACACGGCTGGCCGGACGGATCCAGCGCCTGGTCGCTCAAACCCAGGTCCAGAGCCTGCTCGCCCTGCAGCACGATCCGGATTCGAGCTTCGCCAAGTTGCATGACCACCCTGCCGGCAATCACCTGAGCGCGATCGACGAGGCACAGGCAACGCTGTCGCGCTCGATCGAGGAGATCAAGCAACACAGCATGAGCGACGAGGAGCGCAAGCTGATCGCTGCGGTCGAGAATGCGGTGACGGCCTACCTGAACGAGGGCGTGGCGCCGACCCGGCAACTGCTCGAGAAAGGCGAGTTCCAGCGGGCGAACGTGACGCTGCTGCAGCAGATGAACCCGAAGGCCGCGGCGTTCCAGACCGCGATCGCCGCCCTGAACGACTACTTCAACAACAGTTCCGCCACCCTCTACCAGCACGCCTCCGAGACCGGCGAGCGCGCACGCACGCTGACGCTCGTAATCAGCGCTGTCGCAATCCTCCTTGCACTCGTCGTGGGCGCCCTGATCATTCGCAGCATCACCCGCCCGATGAGCGAGGTGCTCGATGCCGCGAAGAAGATGGCGACCGGCGACTTCGCCTTCGACCTGAAATCGGACGCGAAGGACGAGGTCGGCGAGGTCGTGCGCGCGGTGGCCGACGTTCAGTCCAGCGTCAAACGCATGATTGACGACGCCAGCCTGCTGTCGAAGGCCGCGGTGGAAGGCCGCCTCGCCACCCGCGCCGATGCCAGCCGCCATCAGGGCGACTTCGGGCGCATCGTGCAGGGCGTCAATGACACCCTCGATGCGGTGATCGGCCCGCTCAACGTCGCCGCCACCTATGTCGACCAGATCGCCAAGGGCG
>JBEOKH010000172.1:0-3352 GCA_040275625.1 Thauera sp.
CGGCTCCGCCCGCGCGCACCCTGGAAGCGATGCGCGACAAGGCCGCCGGCTACGCGGCGTTCAACCTGCTGGTCGGCGACGGCGAGCGGCTCGGCGTGCTGGAGAGCACGACGGGCACAATACGCATGCTTGCCCCCGGCAGCTACGGCCTGTCGAACCACCTGCTCGACACCCCGTGGCCGAAGTTGCGCAAGGCTCGCAGCGGGCTGGCGCAAGCGCTCGACGCCCTGCCCACCCAGGCCCCGCGCGCGACCGAAGACGACCTGGTCGCGACCCTGCTCGGGCTGATGCGTGACCCCATGCCCGCCCCCGATCCGCATCTGCCTGCCACCGGCGTGAGCCTGGAGTGGGAACGCTGGCTGTCGCCCGCCTTCATCCGCGCGCCGGGCTACGGCACGCGCTGCACGAGCGTGATCCTGCGCGAGCGCGGCGGCCGGACACGCTTCATCGAATGGACCTGGGATGTGGACGGTGCGTTGCGCAGCCGGGTCGAGCACCTGTTCGGCGGCGACGCGGCCTGAAGCTCAGCGCGCGGCACGGAGCGCGCGCCGCATCGCGCGGTGGGCGATATCCGCCTCCATGAAAACGTCGCCATGAGGCTCGAAACCATGGCGCAGATAGAAGCCGAGCGCATGCGTCTGCGCATTGAGTGCGACCTCCACCATGCCGAGCCGGAGCGCCTCGTCGATCAGTGCCTCCAGCACCGCGCCACCCACACCAGCGCCGCGTGCGCTGCGCAGCACCGCCATGCGGCCGATGTGGCCGTCGGGCAACAGACGCCCGGTGCCGATCACTCCACCCCCGGGGCCGCGCGCGATCGCATGGCGGCAAACCGGGTCGAGCAGGTCGCGCTCGATCTCCATGGGCACGCCCTGCTCGACCACGAATACCTCGGTACGCACCGGCATCACCAGCGCCTCGGCCTGCGCCCAGGCGGTGACCGTGACCACCCCTTGAGCGCGCTTCATTCGATGATCTCCACCGCCGTGCCGACCGGCACCAGCTCGAAAAGCTCGATGAGCTCGCGGTTGCGCATGCGCACGCAGCCGTGCGAACGCGCCACCCCCATCGGCTGATCATCGCCGGTGCCGTGAATGTAGATGTAGCGCCGCATCGTGTCGACGTCACCGCCGCAGTTGCGCCCGGGCTCTTCGCCACACAGCCATAGGATGCGCGACAGGATCCAGTCGCGCCCTGGATGTGCGGCGGCAAAGGCCGCCGTCCATACCTCGCCGGTCGGCCGCCGGCCGCGAAAAACCGTACCGATCGGCGCACCAGCACCGATGCGCGCGCGAATGCGGTGTCGTCCGCGCGGCGTGCATTGGCTGCCGCTGCGCTCGCCGGCGCCGCGCGCAGCGGTCGACACCGCGTAGCGGCGGATGCAGGCGCCGTCGTCAGCGAACAGCTCGAGGCGCTGGCGGGCGATGTCGATCCGGATGCGCATTCAGGCCACCATCGTGCGCCCACGGCGGGCGGCGAAGAAGCTCGACAGCATGCGCCCGCATTCGTCGCCGAGCATCCCGCCCTCGATGGTGGCGTGGTGGTTGAGCCGCGGCTCGGCGAAGAGGTCGAGCACGCTGCCCGCGACCCCTGTCTTGGGATCGCGGGCACCGAACACCACACGCGCGACGCGGGCGTGCATGAGCGCACCGCTGCACATCGCGCACGGCTCCAGGGTCACGTAAAGCTGGCAGCCCGGCAGGCGGTAGTTGCCGAGGCGCGCGGCGGCGTCGCGCAGCGCCATGATCTCGGCGTGGGCGGTGGGGTCGTGACGACTGATCGGCTGGTTGAAGCCGCGCCCGACGATCTCGCCATCGAGCACCACCACCGCCCCCACCGGCACCTCGTCGCAGGCCCCCGCCGCGCGCGCCTGCTCGAGCGCGGCGCGCATGTAGTCTTCGTCGTTCATGGCATTCCAGGTTCGGATACGGACGCGATTCTATTGAGCACGCCGGCAACAACACAACAGCGGAAGACCCCGCGTCCGCGATCGGCCGCTCAGGTGCGCGCGACGATCAGCGGCACCAGCATTTCGTCCGCGGTGAGCCCGCCATGGACGCCGACCATGACGTGAGCGTGTTCGCCCTCGACATGATCGACGATCGTCCACCCCGGCTCCATCAGCAGCGCATGGCTGCCCAGTCGCTCGGCCAGGCGCGCATGCGGCTTGCCCGGGCCGAGCAATCCGGCTTCGAGGCAATCGCGCGCGCGTACCAGCACCGCCTTGCCGCGCAGGGCGGTCGCCGCCCAGGCCTCGAAATCGGCCTGGGCGCCCTCGCGCACGCGGCAGAACGCCAGGCGGCGCTCGCCGAACAGCGGCGCCGCCAGCATGGCGGCGACCTCACCACCGGGTGCGAGGTCGATGGTGCGCTCGGGCGGCGCATCGATGAAGCCATGGTCGGCGGTGACGACCAGGCGTGCGTCGCGACCACCGAGCGCTCCGCGCACCGCCGCGACCGCCGCATCGACACGCTCGAAGCATGCGAGCGCCGCATCCGAACGGCTGCCATGGGTGTGACTCAGCGCATCGAAGCCTGGATAGTAGGCGTGGATCAGGCCACCACTGCGACCGAGCGCATCGGCCATATCGACGATCGCCGCGGCGAAGTCGCCAAGGCCCTGATAAGGCGCGATGTGAGCGCCACGGCCGTGATGCACCGAGAAGCGCGAGAACGCGATCGCCGCGGGCGACACCAGCGTGACCGGGCGGCAGGCATGGTGATACATCGGGGGCACCGGAAACAGCCGCGGCAGCAGGCGGAAGGCCTCGACCCCTTCACCACTGCGACGCACCAGCGGCAGCGGCGCGATCACGCCGCCGAAGCGGTGGTCGTGAATGAACCAGCCATTGAGCCCGTGCTCGGCGGGGGCGACGCCGGTGCTGAGCGTGGTCACCGCGCTCGCGGTGGTGCTCGGCAACACCGAAGTCAACGCCTGCCGGCGTGTCGCGTGCAGACCCGAGCCGCGACCGGCCGAGCACAGGAAGCGATCGCCCAGGCCGTCGATCACGATCAGCACCACCAGCGCACGCTCCCCCGGCTCGACCTCGGCAACTTCCCAACCGGCGTGAGGGTCGTGGAGCCAGGCGCGCAGGCTGCGGGCGAGCGCGTAGAGCCCGCCCGTGTCGTAGTCGGGCAGAACCGATTCCGCGGGCAGCGGGAACCTCGGGATGATCATCGGGCTGGGCGGCGGCCGGCTGACCGGCATCGAATGCAGACGCGTCCAGCCTAACCGGTGACGTAGCGACGCGTAAAGCGTGAGGAAGACCGCCATGCGCACGAAGGTGCGCGCAAGAAAAAACCGGATGAGCGCAACGCACTCATCCGGTTCATGTTCTGGAGCGGGAAACGAG
>JBEOKH010000173.1:0-2677 GCA_040275625.1 Thauera sp.
CCTGCGCCGTCTCGACCATGCGCACGATCTGCGCGAGCACGGTGTCGGCGCCCACACGGGTGGCACGAAATGCGAAGGCGCCGCGGGTGTTGAGCGTGCCGCCGACCACGGTCGCGCCCACGCCTTTCTCCACTGGCACCGGCTCGCCGGTGATCATCGACTCGTCGACGAAGGAAGAGCCCTCTACCACCTCGCCATCGACCGCCACCTTCTCGCCCGGGCGCACCTCGACCACGTCGCCCACCACCACCTCGGCGATCGGGATCTCGACCACCTCCGCTCCACGGCGCACGCGCGCGCTGCGTGGCTGGATGCGCATAAGGCGGCGGATGGCGTCGCTGGTCTTGCCGCGCGCGCGCGCCTCGAGCAGGCGCCCGATCAGGATCAGGGTGATGATCACCGCCGCGGCCTCGAAATACACATTGACCGTGCCCGCCGGCAGCAGCGCGGGCGCGAACAGGGCCACCACCGAGTAGCCCCAGGCCGCCGCGGTGCCCATCGCCACCAGCGCGTTCATGTCCGGCGCGCCGCGCAGCAGCGCGGGCACGCCCTTGCCGAAGAAGCGCAGCCCGGGGCCGAACATCACCGCGCTGGTGAGCACGAACTGCAGCAGCCAGCTCGTGCGGTGGCCGATCGTCGCCATCACCCAGTCGTGCATGCCCGGGATCAGGTGCGAACCCATCTCCAGCACGAACACCGGCAGCGTCAGCGCGACCGCGATCCACACCGCGCGCCGCAGCGCGGCCTCCTCGGCGGCAGCGTCGGCCTCGCGCGCGCCCTCGCTCACCTCCGCGGCCGGCGTCGCCCCGAAGCCGGCCTTCTGCACCGCCGCGACCAATGCCGCGGTCGGCACGCTGCCGGCCAGATCCACGTGGGCGCGGCGGGCGGCGAGGTTCACATTCGCGCTCACCACGCCCGGCACGCGCTGCAGCACCTTCTCGACGCGGCCGACGCAGGCGGCGCAGCTCATGCCCTCGATGTCGAGCTCGAGCGTGTCGCGCCGAACTTCATAGCCAGCCTTGGCGACCGCGGCGATCAGCGCCGACAAGGGCACCGTGGCGGGCGCGGTCACTGTGGCGGTCTCGGTGGCGAGGTTGACGCTCGCCGCCTGGACGCCTTCGACCTTCATCAGGGCACGCTCGACGTGGGCCACGCACGAGGCGCAGGTCATGCCGGCGATGTTGAGCGTGCGAACGGTATCGGTTGCAGCGGTGGATGTGGGGGCGTTCATGGTGCAGCTCCTCGCGGAAGTCCGGGATGGAATGCACTGTAAACCTTGCCAAGATAGGAAGGTCAACGGCGCGCGCGACCGAGCCCCCGAGGTGGCGAGGTGTTTTGAGGGTCGAAGGGCGCGGCGGGTCGGCTGCAAAGGCTCGCGGCTTCCGCCGCTCCTACATCGCTCCACACACGCGGCGGTTTTCTGTAGGAGCGCCGGCAGGCGCGAATGCGGCGGTAAAGCTCCCAAGCACACGCCGATCGCCACCACGCCCTGTTCGCGGCTGCCGCCGCTCCTACAGCGCAGCGATGATCGCCCCACCGACGGCGATCGTCGCATCGACGGCAAACGCCGCATCGACGGCGATCGCCGCATTGACGGCGATCGCCCCACCGACGGCAAACGCCGCATCGACGGCGATCGTCGCATCGACGGCGATCGCCGCATCGACGGCAAACGCCGCATCGACGGCGATCGCCGCATCGACGGTTCCTGTAGGAGCGGCGGAAGCCGCGAACCGCTTGCGACGCGATCAGCCAGGCCGGCTGCCGGACTCGATCAGGCCGCTGCGTGTCAGGTAGTCGAGCACCTGGTCGGCGGCCTGCTCCACCGTGCAGCGCGCGGCCTCGATGTGGATCTCCGGCGCCTCGGGCGGCTCGTAGGGCGAGTCGATGCCGGTGAAGTTCTTCAGGTCGCCGCGCCGCGCCTTGCGGTACAGGCCCTTGACGTCGCGCTGCTCGGCGACCTCGAGCGGGGTGTCGACGAAGATCTCGACGAACTCGTCGCCCTCGACCAGGTTGCGCGCCATCCGGCGCTCGGAGCGGAAGGGCGAGATGAAGGCGGTGAGCACGATCAGCCCGGCGTCGACCATCAGCCTGGCGACCTCGGCGACGCGGCGGATGTTCTCGACCCGGTCCGCGTCGGTGAAGCCGAGATCCTTGTTCAGGCCGTGGCGAACGTTGTCACCATCGAGCAGATAGGTGTGATGACCGCGCGCATGGAGCTTCTTCTCGACCAGGTTGCCGATCGACGACTTGCCGGCGCCCGACAGCCCGGTGAGCCACAGCACGCAGCCCTTCTGGTGCTTGATCGCGGCACGCGCCGCCTTGTCCACATCGACGTGCTGCATATGGATGTTGTGCGCGCGGCGCAGCGCGAAGTGCAGCAGACCGGCACCGACCGTGTTGTTGGTGAGGCGGTCGATCAGGATGAAGCCGCCGGTGTCGCGATTGACGCGGTAGGGATCGAAGGCGATCGCGCGGTCGAGGCCGAGGTTGCACACCCCGATCGCGTTGAGCTCGAGCGTCTTCGCCGCGGCGTGCTCGAGGGTGTTCACATTGACCTGGTACTTGATGTCGGTGACGGTCGCGCTCACCGTGCGCGTACCGATCTTGAGCAGGTAGGGGCGGCCGGCGAACATCGGCTCGTCGTGCATCCACACGATCGTGCATTCGAACTGGT
>JBEOKH010000174.1:0-2228 GCA_040275625.1 Thauera sp.
CGCCACCGTTGCCGCCGGCGGCGAGCGCATCGGCAGCGCGGGCAACTTCTTCGCCCCCACCGTGCTCACCGACGTGCCGCTCGACGCCCGTGTTTTCAACGACGAACCCTTCGGCCCGGTCGCCGCCATCCGCGGCTTCAACACCATGGACGAGGCGATCGCCGAGGCCAACCGCCTGTCCTTCGGCCTGGCGGGCTACGCGTTCACGCGCTCGCTGAAGCACGCCCACCTGCTCGCCCACGAGTTGCAGGTCGGTATGCTGTACATCAACCAGCCGGCAACACCGAGCGCCGAGATGCCCTTCGGCGGGGTCAAGGATTCGGGCTACGGCACCGAGGGCGGGCCGGAAGCGCTCGACGCGTACCTCAATACCCGCGCGGTGACGGTGATGAACGTGTGACGACGCCCTTGCCCTGAAGACGCAGCGGGCGGATGCTGTTACGCGGTTTGTCGAGCGCGCTCGATCAGCGCCGCGCCAAACAAGGCGAGGCGCATCCCTCTCACCCAAGCCCCGCATTGGCGCGTATCGTGTCAAAGACTGCCAATCCGGCTGTGCTCGGGCCTTTGACCGGGGCGCGCAGCATCGAACACAGGAGAGCAGCATGAATGAGACGCTCATCGCCCCGGGACCGCTTCCGACTGAGGCCGAATTACTGTCCGCACCGTCCGACGACTACATGTCCGCGCGGCAGTTGGCCTTCTTCCGTGCACGGCTGGAGGCCGAGCGCGACGCCTTGCTCGATTCCGCCCACCGCACCACGCTCCACCTGCAGGAGTACGAGAGCCCGGCCGACCCGGCCGACCGCGCCTCGCTCGAAGAGGACCACACGCTCGAGCTGCGCGTGCGCGACCGCGAACGCAAGATGCTGCACAAGATCGACGAGGCCCTGGCGCGCATCGACAACGCCACCTTCGGCTGGTGCGAATCCAGCGGCGAGCCCATCGGCATCGCCCGCCTGCTGGCGCGACCGACCGCCACGCTCAGCGTGGAGGCCCAGGGAATCCACGAGGCCCGGCGCAAGATGCGGGGCGGTTGAGTGCCGTCCCCCGGTCCGAAGCCCTCTCCGGAAACGTCGCCGCGCGCGCCACCGCAGCCACCGTCGCGCAGCGCGCACCGCCGCCGATCGAATCCATCCCGCTGACCGCCGCCCGCGCGTGCACCTTCGAGGGCACGCGCGGGCTGACCAACGCGAGCGGATTCTTCTTCGAGCGCGATGACCGTCTGTACCGGGTGACGAGCCGCCATGTGCTGCACGACGAGGCGAGCAAGCACTTCCCGGACCGCATCGAGATCGAACTCCACGACGACGTGCACAACGTCGCGCATTCCACCGGCTTCTCGATCACGCCGACCAGGTCGAGGTGGGGAGTTCATTGCGGGTGGTGGGTTTTCCGCTCGGTTTCCACGACACCCTGCACCACTGCCGGTGGTATGCCAGGCGGCCATCGCCTCGTCCTTCGGCCTGCGTGTCCAGGGCGAGGGCTGGGAAAACCGACGGATTCGTTCGGTGCCGCGCCAGCCATCGACCGCGCACCCACGCCAAGCCGGATGTGCGGGGTGTTCCTGGAAGGGGCGAGGACTGTCCGAGCCCGTAGGGCGAGTTCCGCAGCCCCTGGAAGGAATACCCCGTGCATCCGGCGGTTGAACGCGACGGGTTGCCTTAACGGTCGCGGCGACGCGCCGCAGATCGTGGTCGGCCTGGCGGTCACGCGCGACGCCTTCCCGGTGCGCCGTGGCGACGAGGTGACCGAAGCGGTGCTCTCGCGCCCGGGGCGGTACCGCGAGATCGCGGACAAGCTCGAAGTCAAGGAGGTGGCCGTCGGCGACGGCGAGCGGCGGCGCTGCGCGGTGTGCTTCAACCCACAGGAGGCCCGCCGTCAGCGCGCCTGTCGTGACGAGCGCATCCGCGAACTCGAGGCCGAGCTCGCCTGCCTTGCCGATCAGGACGAAGGCGGGCACAGCAGGCGCGTGTGCGCGCTGCGTGGCAGTGCCCGCTACGGGCGGTTCCTGAAGGAGGCCAAGCGGGGGCTGGCGATCGACCGGCAGGCCATCGCCGAACTCGAACGCTTCGACGGAAAATTCGTCGTCCACAGCAACGACGACACCCTCACGGCCGAGGACATGGCGCTCGGCTACAAACAGCAGCAGCGCGTCGAAGAGGCCTGGCGCAAGGTGCGCGATGACCTCAAGCGCATTCAGCTTGCGCAATTGTCCAGCCCCAACGGCA
>JBEOKH010000175.1:0-2728 GCA_040275625.1 Thauera sp.
CACCGTTCGCGGCTGCCGCCGCTCCTACACGGAATCGGCAGCGCGGCGCTTGCCGCAGGAGCGCCGGCAGGCGCGAATGCAGCGCTTCACGCGGGGCGCGTCGAACTGACGAGGTTGCGCACCCCGACCCATCTATATCGCCGCTTGCCGCTTGCCGCTTTCGCTGGCGCGCGAACATTCGGCCTTCGACCGCGTGCGGATCTTTGTGCACAGGCCGCTCCCGCACGCGGGTGCGCGTTCGGTGTCCATGGCTCCGCCACAACGACGAAAGCCCCGGAGACCGGGGCTTTCGCGTGTTCAGACGGCTTGCGGCGCTCAGGCGGCCTTGCGCATCGCCCGGCTGCGCGATTCGCTGGCGGCGGACTCGAAGGCCTCGGCCACGTTCAGCTTTTGCGCCTGCTGCAGCATCGACTGCATCGAGCTCTGAAGTTCCTCGAAGTGGCGGCTGCCGAGTGCGAGCACCTCGTTTTGCGCGCTCGTCACCACCTCGTTGACATTGCGCAGGTAGTCGCCGAGCTGCTCCAGGGCCTGGCCCTGGGTGTCACCCTGCTGCGCCAGCGTGTCCTGCAGGTTGGTGGCGGACAGCGACAGCGGGTTGGCCGAGACCGTCTCGCAGAGCACGCGCGCAGCGCCGAAGTTGAGTGCGCACAGCTTCTCCGAGGCCTCGAGGGCGATCAGGGCATAGGCCTGCAGTTGCTCGAAGCTGTTGTGGGCGGTATCGGCGAACTGTTTGTATGCTGCGTGGGTCGTCATGGCAAAGTCTCCGCAAAGGAATGTCTGATGGAATGCTCTGTGGAGTATGTTAAGAGACTGCCCGTTGCGGGGATATACGGCGTTCGCAGTGTTTCACCTACTGGTAAACCGGTAGCTTCGGAGCCGCGCCAGCCCTCAGCCAACGCTGTTTGCAGGCATTCCCGCCGGGCTGATGCCGCTGGTGATGGCGTAGCGGGTGAGCTCGGCGACGTTGTGCAGGTCGAGCTTGCGCATCAGGTTGCGGCGATGCACCTCGACGGTCGATGTGGCGATGTGCAGGCGCTCGGCGATCTGCACCGAGGTGAGGCCTTCGGCGATCAGCTGCAGGACCTGGCGCTCGCGCGCGGTGAGCCGGGGGGGCGCGGCATACAGGCCGGGGCGGTCGCGCAGCGCGTCGGCTACGGTCGCTGCGACGTCCGGGCACAGGTAGGTGCGACCTTCGCGCACGGTGCGGATCGCGCGCAGCAACTCGTCGCCGGCCTCGGCCTTGGTGATGTAGCCGCGCGCGCCGGCGCTGAGCAGGTCGATCACGAACTGGCGGTCGGCGAAGGCCGACAGGCCGATCACGCGCACGCCAGGGTGGCGCGCGAGCAGGCGGCGGGTGGCCTCGATGCCGTCCATGCCGGGCATCGCGATATCCATGCAGACGAGGTCGACCGGCTGCGCCTCGGCGATCGCCAGCACCTCGTCTCCGCTCGCGGCCTCGGCGACCACCTCGAGTTCGGCGTCGCGGGCGAGCAGGGCACGCAGCGCGTGGCGGAACATCTGGTGGTCGTCGGCGAGAACGATGCGCAGGCTCATGGCGTGGATTCCGCAAGTGGCCGGGCGGCCGGCAGGCGGATCTCGATCGCCGTGCCGTCGCCCGGGTGGGTGTGGAGCGCGAAGCGGCCGCCCGCGAGTTCGACACGCTCGCGCATCGTGATCAGGCCCAGGCCCGGCGTGCTACCCGCCTCGCCGAGCCGCGACAAGTCGAAGCCGACGCCGTCGTCGGCGATCTGCAGGTGGAGCTCGCCGTGGCTGGCATCCAGCTCGATGCGCACGCTGCCGGCGCGCGCGTGCTTGGCGCAGTTGGTGAGTGCCTCCTGCACGAGGCGAAAGCACAGTGTCTGCGTCGCGTGTGACAGGGTGCGCGCATCGTGTTCGGGCGTGGCTTCGATCGCGACGTCGAGCCCGGTGCGGGCGCGGAACTGGGCGACGTACTCGCGCAGCGCCGGCACCAGGCCGGCATAGTCGAGGGTGGCGGGGCGCAGGTTGGTGCAGATCTCGCGGATGCCAGCGGTCGTGTCGGCGAGCAGGGCGGAGGCGTCCTCGAGCAGTGGCGCGAGCTCGGCGCGGCTCGCCGCGGGGAGCGCGTCGGCCAGGCTCGAGAAAAGGATCTGCAGTGCGGCGAGATTGGGGCTGGCACGGTCGTGGAGCGCGCTCGCCAGCTCGCGGCGTTCGCGCTCCTCGATCTCGACCAGGTGGGCGGAGAGCTTCTCGAGGCGGGCGAGGTATTCCAGGCGCTCGGCTTCCATGCGCCGGCGCTCGGTGACGTCCTGTACCGTGCCGTAGAGCCGGAACACGTGCCCGTGCGCGTCGGCCACCGGCACGATCACGGTGACGTGGTGGCGTAGCTGCCCGGAGGGCAGCACGACTTCCTGTTCGAGCGAACAGCGCTTCGCGGTGTCGATCGCTTGCCAGAACAGATCGCGGGTGCGCTCCAGCGAATCGGGGCCGTAATAGCTCAGCGCCTCGTTGATGTCGGGTACGCCGAGTGATTCGGGGCGTTCGAAAAGGCGGAACAGTTCGCGCGACCAGCGCATCCGTCCGCTGTGGCGCTCGATCTCCCAGTCGCCGACGCGGGCAAGGTCCTGGGTCGCTTCGAGGCGGAATTCCGCTTTCATGAGTGCGGCGCGCAGCGCGTCGAGGCGGCTGGGCTTCATTCGCATATCTGCCCGGCGGTGCGCGGGCGCAGCACGAAGCGCGCCGGGTCGAT
>JBEOKH010000176.1:0-7499 GCA_040275625.1 Thauera sp.
GGCCCGTGGCAGAAGCACAGCCGCGGGCTGCGGGCGAGCGTCGATGAACTCCTCGATGCCGAAGTCGGGGGCCTGTGCCGGACGCGGGTCGGCCGCCCGAGCGGCGGGCGGACTCGCGGCGATGCCGCTGGCGCTCAGCAAGGCGTCGAAGTAGTCGTTCATCGCTCACCCTCGATCAGCGCCAGGTAGCGCGCGCGACGCACGGGTGGGACAGCGAACACCTGCGCCTCGGTCCACCCGTAGCGCCCGGCGAACGCATGCACCTCGCGCAGCAGCACGCGCTGCATGCGCGCGAACTGCGCCAGGGCCACCGCCTCGAGATCGATCCGGACCGCGCTGGCTACCCCGCAGGCCGGGCATGGACAATCCACCGCGAAGCCGGGCAGCGGATCGACCGCGGACAGGGCCTCGGCGATTGCCGGAGCGTCGTCCACGCCTGCGTCGCCGTCGATCAGCAGACTGGCCAGCATCCGCGCGCGAAGCTCGCCCTCGGGCGCGCCCCGCCACTGCCGCCAGGCGCCCAGATCCTGCCCCGAGGGCCGGCGCAGCGAAATGACCCGTTCACCGCCCAGACGCACCCGCACCGGCTCCGCCGCTTGCGGTTGCGCGATCAGCCTGCCGAGCGGCAGATCGAACTCGTACAGTTCCCCGCAGCCTGGCCGCGGACAGCGAGCCTGCATCGCGAGCATCTCGACTCCGGTGCTGATCACCAGCACACGCAGCACTGCCGCAATGCGCTCGCCCACCGACCGCGACCACCAGTGCGCGCTGTCGCGGGGTGCGGCGCAGGCCGCGAGCAGCGCGGTGACGACGGCCGGACGGTCGTCGGACGCGAAATCGAGGTCGAGGTCGGCCGCCGTGCCGAAGGCGCGCCATCCCGCCGGCGTGTTGACGCGAAGGGCATGCGGACCGGCGTCCACGGCGCTAGCCTCCGGTCACGGGCTCGGCTGGCTCGGTCACCTCGGCGTCGCGCTCCCAACCCTCGTTCTCGAGCTTCAGGGTCTGGATGAGGATCGCGTTCGCGTTGGCATCGAGGTCGGCCATGGCCTGGAATTCGGACACCCAGCAGCGGTAGATCTTGTAGGCGATCACAACCTGGCCCGCCTCGTTGCAGACCTCGAGCAGCAGGTCCTTGCGGAAATCCTTGAGGCTGACCTCGGCACCGAGCCCGGCGCCCACATGCCACACCTTGTTCGCCCAGTTCTCGAATTCCGGATCGTGGGTGACGCCACGCTCGAGCGTGATCGCCTCGTACTTGGTACGCCCGGGCGACTTGCGCGAGGTCGACGGGTCGCCGCCTTCACGGTGCTCGACGACCTCGGTCGTGCGCTTGAGGGCGCCGACCTTGCTGACGCCGGCGACATAGCGCCCGTCCCACTTGATACGGAATTTGAAGTTCTTGTAGGGATCGAAGCGGTGCGTGTTCACGGAAAACTGGGCCATGATCTGCCTCCTTTATTGCTGCAGCTCGCCGGCGATCTGCTGAATGGTGATGACCACGAACTCGGCCGGCTTGAGCGGCGCGAACCCCACTTCGATGTTGACGATGCCGCGGTTGCGGTCGTCCTGCGTGGTGGTCTCCCGGTCGCACTTGACGAAATAGGCCTCCTGCGGCGTCTGGCCCTGGAAAGCGCCCTGACGGAACAGGCCGTTCATGAACACGCCGACGTTGAGCCGGATCTGCGCCCACAGCGGTTCGTCGTTCGGTTCGAACACCACCCACTTGGTGCCGCGGAACAGGGACTCCTCGATGAACAGGGCGAGGCGGACGATGGGGATGTACTTCCACTCGCTCGCCAGTTGGTCGGCGCCATCGAGGGTGCGCGCCCCCCAGCACAGGTTGCCGTACACCGGGAAGGTGCGCAGGCAGTTGGCGCCCTGCGGATTGAGCGCGCCGTTCTCGGGGTCGCTCAGGGTGTAGGCGAGCCCCTGGATGTTCTGCAGCCGGGCGTCGGTGCCGGCGGGCGCCTTCCACACCCCACGCGTCGCGTCGGTGCGCGCGAACAGCCCCGCGATGGTGCCCGAGGCGGCAATGCTGCGCAGCCGGTTGCCGTTCACCGGGTCGGGCGCGAAGGTGCGCGGGAAATACACCGCGGCGTTCTTGTGGCGCAGGCTGGCATTGTCGGCCAGCCAGGTCTGCATCGCGTCCAGGGTGGCGGTGGCGGCCGGAATGTCGATGAGCTGGAAGCCACGCCGTCCGGCGATGTAGGGGGTCGCCTCGGCATACACCGCACGCATGTCGGTGGGGGTCAGCTCTGCCGCACGCGGGATGCACAGGATATTGACGAGATCGACGTCCTCCAGTGCATGGAGTCCGGTCTTCGCCGCCAGACTGCCGATCAGGGCGGGCGCACCCACCGGCACCGTGCCGTCCTGACCACCGTCGAGCTGATACTGCTGCACGTTGGGCTGCAGCGCGCCGGGGAAGCCGAGGTCGGCACCCACCGGTCCCACCACGTCGACGGTGGCCCCCGCCCGATAGCTCGGGCTGCTGCGCCCGCCCTGGACCAGAAAGCGGAACGGTGCGGCGGCGCTACCGTCGCCGAGCAGGCGCACTGTGGCGCCGGCCAGTACGGCACGCTCGGATTCGGCGGCCACCGCAGGCAGGGTCGCGGTGGCGCGGATCGCCGCCTCGACGAAGGGCCGCAGCCCTTGATAGGTGGTCGGGGCAGCACCGCCGTACACCAGCGTGGCAGAGTGGGTGGCGCGCGCGACGACCGGGAAGACGTCGCCATCGACGGTGACGGTGAACGTGCTGCCGTCGGCCGGCACGACCGGCGCACCGGCCGGCAGCGCGTTGCCGGGCGAGCCGGTGACGGCCGGGCGGGTGAGCGGATCGGGCAACGCGGCGAGGTCTGCCGTGCCGTCCAGGGTGCGGCGGTCGAGCTGCACGATGCGCGAGCCGGCATTGACCACCGCAATCGCATGGTCAGGCGAGGCCTCGTCCATGGTCAGGTTGCGGAAGGTCTCACTGCGCAGCAGTCGCCGGACGCCGTTCTGCAGGGCCACCTCGCTCACGGTCATGTTGAACGCGCTGGCCGGACTGCTGGTCTCGTGATCGATATCGATGAACACCGCATTGCCCCAGGCCCCCGGGTTGATGGCGATCTCGCCGCGAATCTGGCGCGCGGCGAGCACACGGAACATGGGATTGCCGGTGCCGGCGGGTCCGTCGGTGACCACCGTCCGCGCCTCGACGGCATTGTCGGCGGCGACCGCCTCCCCCGTCGTGCCCACCCGCACCACCCAGCACTCACTGCCGCCGTTTTGGAAGAACTGCTTGACGCCGTAGCTGGCGGGGCTGTGGGTGTGGATACCGCCGAACTCACGCTCGAAGTCGGCGTAGCTCAGGCACTGCACGGCCTCGTCCTGCAGGCCGCGCGGGAACCAGTCGACAAAGGCGGCGATTGAGGTCGCCACTCCGGTGATGGTGCGCACCCCGCTCGACTTTTCCTGGATGTAGACGCCCGGATAGCTGACTGTGACCATTTGCCTCTCTCCTAAGGTCGGTTCAGACGCTCCGCCGCGCAGGATGCAGTGCCTGCCTGCTCGCCAACACCTCAAGAAGCACGGCGAACGCCATGGCAGAACCGGAAACACGCGACGAACGAGGAAATCGGGGCGGCCTTCTTTGGAAACACAGCCTGGAGGAGATGCGGGATTCGTCGCGGAGTGCCCCTGATCCACAGCGAAGACCAGCCAGTGCACGACGGGGCGAGGACGCCGATCCGGATGATGTCCGCACGGGACAGTGCGCGCTTACCACCCGCTTAACGCGCGCTGCAGCGCGGCAGATCGACCGACTACCCAAGACGGGTCATTGCATCGATGGTATGGCTTCAGGATAGTCGAGCGTGACCGACATGCAAGGGCGAATGCAGACGCATCGGCATGGCGGCGCTGACCGCCTTGGACAGCCGGGAATGGGCGCCCGCGGCGCCCATTCCCGGTTCGATACCGGGGCCTTGCTCAGCGCTTGAAGCGCTCCTCCGCGATCGCGTCGGCCACCTCGCCGGTCGGGCGCTCCTCCGCGCGCGCACGCTCGAAGACTTCCATCAGGTTGTCGTGGATGCCCTCGATGTGCCTGAGCAGCACGCTGCGCTCGAAGCCGATGCGCTCGTGGTACACGTCGATGATGCCGCCGGCGTTGATGACGTAGTCGGGCGCATACAGGATGCCGCGCTTCATCAGCTCGACGCCGTGGCGCGGCTCGGCGAGCTGGTTGTTGGCGGCGCCAGCGACGATGCTGGCCTTGAGCTGCGGGATGGTGGTGTCGTTAAGGATGGCGCCGAGCGCGCAGGGGGCAAAGACGTCGACGTCGAGGGCGAAGATCTCGTCGGGCGCGACCACGGAAGCGCCGAGCTCCCTGCCAGCCTGGACGAGCGGCTCGCGGTGGATGTCGGTCACCCACAGCTGCACGCCAGCTTCCTTCAACTGACGGGCGAGGTCGAAGCCGACGTTGCCCACACCCTGCACGGCGATACGCAGGCCATCGAGCGAGTCGCGACCAAGGCGCTCCTTCACCGCGGCCTTGATGCCGATGAAGGTGCCATAGGCGGTGGCGGGCGACGGGTCGCCGCTGCGCGTGCCTGCGTCCGAAGGCTTGTCGTGGATGCCAGCGACGTGAGGGGTCAGCTGCGCCATGTACTTCATGTCGGCGACGCTGGTGCCGGAGTCCTCGGCGGCAATGTAGCGGCCGTTCAACTGCTCGAGCGCGCGGGCGAACGCAGCGAGCAGCTCGGGCGTCTTGTGCGTGCGCGGGTTGCCGATGATCACCGACTTGCCGCCGCCCAGCTTGAGGTTGGCCATCGCCGACTTGTAGGTCATGCCACGCGACAGGCGCAGCACGTCACGCACCGCCTCCTCCTCGGTGGCGTAGGGCCACATGCGGCAGCCGCCGAGCGCGGGGCCGAGGTTGGAATTGTGGACGGCGATGATCGCCTTCAGTCCGCTCTTGTCATCGCTGACGAAGACGACCTGCTCGTGGTCGGCAAAGTCGCTCAGGGAAAATACGGCCATGCTGTGTCTCCTTCCTTGTGGGAACGTGAGGGGGTTGTCGCCGCACCGACGCCACGGGTGGCAGCGTCGGCGGACGGATTGGGTAAAGGTGCTGCCATGAGCGGCAGCCTCGAACGGTGATACGGTGCGGAGCCGCCCGCAAGGCTCGCGGCTGCCGCCGCTCCTACAGGCCACCACGCGGCAACGGCCCTCTGTAGGAGCGCCAGAAGGCGCGAACATGGCGGTGCCCGGCGCCAGCCACGTCGATCTAAGAGCGGCCGAATTCGCGGCTGCCGCCGCTCCTACATGGGTTCTGGAAGGCGCGAACATGGCGCCGCCGCTCCTGCAGGCCACCACGCGGCGACGGCCTTCTGTAGGAGCGCCGGAAGGCGCGAACATGGCGCGGAAGCAGGAGAAAGCCCCCTTTTCCCGAATCAGCCCGGGATGATCGCGATCGTCTTGCGCGCCTTGGTCGCGAGCGGCGTGCTCGGCGCCCGGCGGTGGCGGAAGTCCTCCAGCAGCGCGGCTTGTTGCTTGCGCGCACCAGCCAGGTAGCGCTCGCGGACGTGGCCGTAGCCGCGGATCTGCTCCGGAAGCGCCGCCAGCTCGATCGCCGCCTCGTGGTTGCTGCGCTCCAGATTGACGACGATCTCGTCGACCAGGCGCTCGTAATCGGTGATCAGCTCACGGTCGAGCTTGCGGTCGTGGCTACGTGCGAACGGGTCGAGCCTCGTGCCGCGCAGATGGCGGAACTTCGCCAGCACGCGCATGGCCTTCAGCATCCACGGGCCATATTCCTTCTTCTTCAGCTCGCCAGTGTGCGGATCCTTGTCGGCCAGCATCGGCGGCGCGAGATGGAAGACGAGCTTGTAGTCGCCCTCGAACTGCTCCTCGACGCGCTGCAGGAAGTCGCTGTCGGTGTACAGGCGCGCGACCTCGTACTCGTCCTTGTAGGCGAGCAGTTTATGGTAGCCACGCGCCACCGCCTCGGTCAGCAGGGTGATGCCAGGCGCGACCTTCGCCTCCGCGCCACGTACGCGCTCGACCAGGCGCACGTAGCGCCCGGCGTAGGCGGTGTCCTGGTAGTCGGCAAGCTGCGCCTTGCGCCGGGCGATCACCTCATCGACGCCGGTCGACAGGCGGTGATGCGGCGGCGTGCCAAACTGCGGCTTGGCCGCCTCGCGCACCGCGCGCAGGTCCGCGGCAGCGCGCCGCCCCCACAGGAAGGCGGCCTTGTTGGCCTCGATGGCGGTGCCGTTGATCTCGATCGCGCGCTCGATCGCCTGCCGCGACAGCGGCACCAGAGCGCGCTGCCAGGCGAAACCGAGCATGAACAGGTTGGTCGCGATCGAGTCGCCGAGCAGGTCGGTGGCGATCCGCGTGGCATCGAGGAATTCGGCGTTCCCGGCCCCGACCGCATCGACGATCTGCGCCTCCATCGCCGCCGCGGGGAACTGCGGATCCGGGTTGGCGAGCACGTCGCCGCTGCGCGCCTGAGCGGCAAAGCCGCGCACGAACTCGCTGGTGTTGGTCTGGTCGCGGTTGATCACCACACGGGTGAGGCCGTGCTGCATCTTGGCGAGCGACTCGTCGCTCGCCGCCACCACCAGATCGCAGCCGATCACCGCATTGGCCTCGCCGGCGGCGACGCGGGCGGCGTGGAGCTGTTCCTGGCGGTCGGCGATGCGCACGTGCGACCACACCGCGCCGCCCTTCTGCGCCAGCCCCGCCATGTCGAGCACCGAGATGCCCTTGCCTTCCAGGTGCGCGGCCATGCCGAGCAGGGCGCCGATGGTGACCACGCCGGTGCCGCCGACGCCGGTGATGAGGATGCCCCAGGGCGCGGCGGTGTCCGGCAGTTGCGGCTCGGGCAGCTCGGCGGCCAGACGGCCGAGTGCGCTCGCGCCGCTCGCCTTGCCCTTTTTCAGCGTGCCGCCCTCGACGGTGACGAAGCTCGGGCAGAAGCCCTTCACGCATGAATAGTCCTTGTTGCACGAGGACTGGTCGATGAAGCGCTTGCGCCCGAACTCGGTCTCCACCGCGCCCACCGACATGCAGTTCGACTTGTCGCTGCAGTCGCCGCAGCCCTCGCACACCAGGTCGTTGATCACCACCCGCTTGGCCGGGTCGGGGAAGGTGCCGCGCTTGCGGCGGCGGCGCTTCTCGGCGGCGCAGGTCTGGTCGTAGATGATCGCGGTCACCGCCGGCGCCGTGCGCAGCTCGCGCTGCACCGCATCGAGCTCGTCGCGGTGGCGGATGGCGATGCCGTGCGGCAGGTCGGCCGGGCCATAGGCGCGCGCCGTGCCGTCATTGACCACCACCACGGTGCCCACGCCCTCGGCGAGCAACTGGCGGGCGATGATCGGCACCGACAGCGTGCCGTCGTGCGGCTGGCCGCCGGTCATCGCCACCGCGTCGTTGTAGAGCACCTTGTAGGTGATGTTCACCTTCGCCGCCACCGCGGCGCGGATGGCGAGGATGCCCGAGTGCATGTAGGTGCC
>JBEOKH010000177.1:0-1684 GCA_040275625.1 Thauera sp.
AGGGCTATACCGACAAGCTGACGGTGCTGGATACCCGCGATCTTGCGACCACCGGCCTTTCGCCGGACCTGCGGGCGCTGCTGGCCCCGGCGCTTCTCGCAACCGTGCTGGAGCGGCTTTCGGCGCATCTTGAGGTCATGCGCGACCATCCGCTGGTCACGCGCCGTTACTACAAGCGCGTGGCCTACTGAGATGGATGCCTTCCAAGGACACAGCGACACCCCCCTCTGGCGGGCCGAAATGGCCTTGCCACCGGTGCCGCCTGCGCAGGTAGAGCCGCGCGAGGATGTGCTGGTGGTAGGCTCGGGCTTCACCGGCCTGCACACCGCGCTGCATCTGGCGCGCGGTGGGCGACAGGTCGTGATCTGCGACGCTCGCGAGATCGGGTGGGGCTGCTCCACCCGGAACGGCGGGCAGGTTTCCTCGGAAATGAAGCCAGACCTCGACGACTTCATCAAGAAATACGGTGAGGATCGAGCCCGCCGCATCCTGTCGACAGGGATCGAAGCGCATCGTCACCTGCGGTCCTTCGTGGCGGAGGAAGGTATCGCCTGCAACTACAGCGTCTGCGGCCATTTCATCGGCGCGCACCGGCCTGACCGGATGGAGGGGCTGCGCCACTTCCTGCGCCAGAACGCCCGCCTTGGGGTCGAGGGCGAGGAGATCCCGAAGGCCCGCGTCAGCGACTTCGTCGCCTCGCCACAGTTTCATGGCGGCGTGCATCTGCCCGACTGGGCCAGCCTGCATCCCGGCCGTCTGGTCGCCGAACTGGTTCGGCTTTGCCTTGCGGCTGGCGTGCGCTTCGTACCGCATACCCGAGTCTCGAAGATCGAGGATCATGTCGATCACATCACCTGCCTGGCCGGAGACCGAGCAGTGCGCGCAGCGCATCTGGTGATGGCGACCGACGGCTACACCGACGGCGCCTCGCGCTGGATGCGGCGGCGGGTGGTCTCGCTGGCCTCGGTGGTGACAGCGACCGAAGCGATGGACCCGGCGGCGGTGCGTGCGCTCTACCCCCGGGCCTCGATGGTCTATGACACGCGGATGAACGTGACCTATCACCGGCCCTCGCCCGATGGCGACCGGGTGATGATCGGAACGGTGGTTCCGGTGGACGTGAACAACGTCGCGGCCTGCCTGCCGCGCGTGCGCCGCAACATCCTGCGGCTTTTCCCGCAGCTGGAGGGCGTGAAGATCGCCCATGTCTGGACCGGCTGGGTCGGTGCGACCTTCAGCCACCTGCCGCATGTCGGGATGCACGGGCGCATGGGCTATGCCATCGGCTACAACGGCACGGGCGTGGCCATGTCTTCCTACCTGGGGATGAAGCTTGCGCAGAAGATGCTGGGCAAGGGCGGCGAGACGGCGCTGGATGGGCTCGAGCTTGAGACGCGGCCCTTCTTCCACGGCCAGACCTGGTATCGCCGTCCCGTGCTGGCCTGGCACGACCTGAAGGACAACATGGCCTCGCGCGGGGCAACCATCGGATGACCACCTTCGACCTGATAGCCCTGGGCGACAACTGCATCGACCGGCTGACCGGCGCGGTGACGGCGGATCTGGTGGGCGGCAACGCGGTGAATGTCGCGGTGCAGGCGGCGCTTTTGGGGCTGCGCGCGGCCTATTGCGGCGCGGTCGGCCCGGCGGGAGAGGCCGACGGCGACCGGGTGCTGGCCGCGCT
>JBEOKH010000178.1:0-4554 GCA_040275625.1 Thauera sp.
CCGGATGATGCCGGCCGGGGAATGGCTGCTCGACAATTTCTATCTCATCGAAGAACAGATCCGCACCGCCAAGCGACACTTGCCAGAGGGATACAGCCGTGAGCTCCCGCGCCTGGCGCATGGACCGTCTGCCGGCCGTCCGCGGGTGTACGACATCGCGCTGGAGACCATTGCACACGGCGACGGTCGCGTGGATATGGAAAGTCTCAGCGGCTTCGTGGCGGCGTACCAGAACGTCAGCCCGATGAAGCTGGGCGAGTTGTGGGCGATCCCGATCATGCTGCGGCTGGCCGTGATCGAGAATCTGCGTCGCGTCGGCGTGCGCATCGCGGCCGGTTGGGCGGAGCGAAACCTGGCCGCTGGCTGGGCAGACCGCATGGCGGAGACCGCCGTCAGCGATCCGAAGAGCTTGATCCTGGTGATCGCCGACATGGCGTGCTCGGATCCTCCGATGGTCGGCGGCTTCGTCGCCGAACTCGCACGGCGCTTGCAGGGACGCGGCCCCACTCTGGCGCTGCCATTGACCTGGATCGAGCAGCGCCTGTCGGAGTCGGGTCTGACCATCGAGCACCTCGTGCAATCCGAGAACCAGCAACAGGCCGCAGATCAAGTCTCCATCAGCAACAGCATCGGCAGTCTCCGGGTGCTGAGCGCAACCGACTGGCGCCGCTTCGTCGAGACCCAGAGCGTCGTCGAGCACGTGCTGGGTGACGATCCTGGCGGCGTCTATGGCCGGATGGATTTTGCCACCCGCGATCGATACCGCCATGCAATTGAGAGGATAGCGAAGAAGGGGGACCTGTCCGAGGGCGAGGTAGCCCGCAAGGCGGTCGAACTGGCACGCCTCGGTGCAGCGGCGGTCGATGCCGGCACCGGGACCGGCGATCGTGCGGGGCACGTCGGCTACTACCTGATCGACAAGGGTTTGCCGCAACTCGAGCGCGCAGCGCACGTTCGCCTTTCCGGCGCCGAGGCCTTGGGCAAGATGGCAGGCCGCTTTCCATCACTCATGTACCTGGGCGGCATCGCGTTGATCACGCTGGCCCTTTCCGGAAGCCTGCTGGCGCAGGCGTTTGCCGCCGGGACGCCCGACTTGCTGCTGGTGCCGCTCGGCATCCTCGCGCTGCTGGCTGCCAGTCGCCTCGGCGTAGCGCTGGTGAACTGGCTGGCAACCTTGCTGGTGGCACCACATCCGCTGCCGAGAATGGATTTCAGTGAAGGCATCCCGGCGCAGGCACGGACGCTGGTCGTGGTCCCGACCATGCTTAGCAGCGCTTCGGGAGTGGAGGAACTGATCGAGGCGCTGGAAGTCAGGTTCCTGGCGAATCGCGATGAGCGCCTGCATTTCGGCCTGTTGACCGATTTCCGCGACGCTCGGCAGGAAACGATGCCCGACGACGGGTTGCTGCTGCAACTGGCCCGGACGAAGATCGGCGAGCTGAACTCGAAATATGGCGGTGACGGGGCGAGAATCAGGGACGACCTCTTCTTCCTCTTCCATCGCCCGCGGCGATGGAACCCCAAGGACCGCTTGTGGATGGGTTACGAGCGCAAGCGCGGCAAGCTGGCCGACTTGAACGCGCTGCTGCGCGGCGGCGCCAAGGACCGCTTTATGCTCGTCGTCGGTGAGACCGCGGTCTTGTCATCCGTGAAGTACGTGATTACGCTCGACACCGATACGCAACTGCCACGCGATGCGGCGCGGAAATTCGTCGGTACCATGGCGCACCCGCTGAATCGCCCCGGCTACGACAAAGTGAAGCGGCGCGTCACCGAGGGCTACGGAATCCTGCAGCCGCGCGTGGCGATCGGCCTGCCGGGGACGAACCGTTCCCGCTATGCACGCCTGTACGGCGGCGAGCCGGGCATCGATCCGTACACGCGCGCCGTCTCGGATGTCTATCAGGACCTGTTCGGCGAAGGCTCGTTCATCGGCAAGGGAATCTACGACGTCGATGCATTCGAGCAAGCGCTTGGCGGGCGCTTCCCCGAGAATCGCATCCTTAGCCACGACCTTCTGGAAGGGTGCTACGCACGCTCGGCGCTGCTGAGCGACGTACATCTTTACGAGGATCATCCGGCCCGCTATAGCGCCGACGTGAGCCGCCGCTACCGCTGGATCCGCGGCGATTGGCAGCTGGCGGGGTGGCTGCGCAGGCACGTTCCAGGCGCGGGTGCGGCGGTGGACACCACGCGGCAGAAGAATCCCCTCTCGCTGCTGTCGCAGTGGAAGCTCTTCGACAACCTGCGGCGAAGTCTCGTCCCCGCGGCGCTGACGCTGCTCCTGCTGGCCGGATGGACACTCCTCGCGCCGGCGGGGTGGTGGACCCTGGCGGTGATCGGCATCATGCTCCTTCCCGCCTTGTGCGCCGCGATCCTCGACGCTTTCCGCAAGCCGGAGGAGGTGCGCCTGAGACAGCACTTCGCAACGGTCGCGCGCTCGGCTTGGCGGCACCTCATGCAGGGCACATTTGAACTAGCCTGTTTGCCGTACGAGGCGTTGTTCAGTGTCGATGCCGTTTCTCGAACGACCTGGCGGATTCTGGTGACGCGCGCCCGATTGCTCGAATGGAATCCGTCGCGGGAAGCCGATCGCGAGGCGGGTGAGCGCCACAGCGGCACGCTCGCTGGTGGTTTTCGGGCGATGTGGTTCGCCCCAGCGATCGCCACCGTGGCGGCGATCCACCTGGCGGCATCGAGGCCGGCGGTATTGGCGATCGCCGGGCCGATCCTCCTCCTGTGGTTCGCCTCTCCGGTCATTGCGTGGTGGCTCAGCTGTCCGCTGGTTCCTCGCAAGGCGACGCTGACCGTCGAGCAGACGCTCTTTCTGCGCGCACTGTCGCGTCGCACCTGGGCGTTCTTCGACCACTTCGTCAGCCCGGACGACCATTGGCTGCCGCCTGACAACATTCAGGAGTATCGCATTGCCACGGTGGCTCATCGCACCTCGCCCACCAACATCGGGCTGGCGCTGCTGGCGAACCTGTCGGCCTACGACTTCGGCTATATCGTGGCCGGAAGCGTCCTCAAGCGCACGGCGAACACCCTGAAGACGATGGACGCACTGGAACGGCACCGGGGGCACTTCTACAACTGGTACGACACGCAGACGCTGCAGCCGCTGCCGCCGCTGTACATCTCGACGGTGGACAGCGGCAACCTCGCTGGCCACCTGCTGACCCTGCGTGCGGGTCTGCTCGCGCTCGCTGACGATACGATACTGCCGGCGCGACTGTTCGAAGGCCTGGACGACACCCTCAGGATTCTTCTCGCCGAGGCGGACAAAGCGGTTACGGAGCAGGCGAAGGCATTTCGGGACGAACTGGAATCCGCGTTGACCGCCCCTCCGGACAGTCTCGCGGCGGCGCGCGCACGCCTCGAGCGCCTGGCGACCAGCGCGGCAGAACTCGCCACTCAGGCAGCGCGACGTCCGCCTGGCGGGGACATCACGGCGCCCGAGGGCGACGGAAAAGGTCGCGACGAGGGGTGGGCACAGGCGCTTGCGCGCCAATGCCGCGAGGGACTGGACGAGCTGTGCTTCCTTGCTCCGTGGCAATTGCTGCCCTCGGTACGATCCGAGAAGGAGTCGTTCGCCGATCTCGTCGGTATACCGACGCTGCGGGAACTGGCCATGGCAGGCAGTACCCAAGCCGGCGACAGGATGGCGGCGATCGAGCGCCTGGCACGGCGGTGCCTGCAGCTCGCGCGCATGGAGTATGACTTCCTGTACGACCCGACGCGCCACTTGTTGAGCATTGGTTACAACGTGGCTGAGCGGCGCGCGGACACGGGCTACTACGACCTGCTGGCCTCGGAAGCGCGCTTGTGCAACTTCGTGGCGACGACAACACGCTGCTCGACCAGACCTGCAAAGGGGCGGTCGCCAGGCAGATCGCGTATGGGCACCAGCGCGGCGTGCCTTGGGGCATGTCGGAATCCGGCTACAACACCGTCGACGTGCATCTCAATTACCAGTACCGCGCCTTCGGTGTGCCCGGCCTGGGACTCAAACGCGGACTGGCCGACGATCTGGTCATTGCGCCCTATGCCTCGGCCCTCGCGCTGATGGTCGCGCCCGAGCAGGCGTGCCTGAATCTGCAGCGACTCGCGGCCGAGGGGTTCATGGGCCAGTTCGGCTTCTTCGAAGCGATCGACTACACCCCTGCACGGCAGCGCCGCGGGCAATCGCACGTAGTGGTGCGCTCCTACATGGCACATCACCAGGGCATGAGCCTGCTGGCGCTGTCCTATCTGGTGCTGGAGCGTCCAATGCAGCGGCGATTCGAATCGGAACCGCTGTTCCAGGCGATCATGCTGCTGCTTCAGGAGCGCATTCCAAAGGCCACGAGCCTGTTTACGCACACGGCTCAACTGGCGGCGGTGCGCTCGCCTTCGGTGGCGGCGGAAACGCCGATGCGCGTGTTCAGCAGCCCCGACACACCGGTCCCGGAAGTGCAGTTGTTGTCGAACGGCCGCTATCACGTAATGGTCACCCACGCCGGCGGCGGCTACAGCCGCTGGAAGGATCTCGCCGTCACGCGCTGGCGCGAAGAT
>JBEOKH010000179.1:0-2734 GCA_040275625.1 Thauera sp.
GCCGCGCCAGGGCACGGTGAAGGTGGCCGACGCGGGCGGCAAGCTCGAAGAGCGCAAGGTCGAACTCGGCGTCGCCAACCGCGTGCAGGCACAGGTGCTGTCCGGGCTGCAGGAAGGCGAGCGCGTGGTGTCCGGCCTCGTTGTCGGCAACGGCGCGACGCGTCCGCAGATGACGCCGCGGCTATGAAGCGCGAACACCTGCCCGGTAGCCTAGACGCGCCCGCACGCCTGCGCACCGCACCCCCGGCCGGCAGCGAAGCGGCACGATCGCCCGCGGCCGCAGTCCCCCTGATCGAGCTCGCCGGCATCACCCGCAGCTTCGTCAACGGCGAGGTCGAGACCCGGGTGCTGCACGGCATCGACCTCACGATCTACCCGGGCGAGTTCGTCGCCATCATGGGCGCTTCGGGTTCGGGCAAGTCCACGCTGATGAACATCCTCGGCTGCCTCGACCGCCCCACCGGCGGCAGCTACCGCTTCATGGGCGAGGACGTCGCCCGCCTCGACCGCGACGCACTCGCGCGCCTGCGCCGCGAGGCCTTCGGCTTCGTGTTCCAGAGCTATAACCTGATCGGCGGCGCGAGTGCGCGTGACAACGTCGAGGTGCCGGCGATCTACTCGGGCATGCCGCGCGACGAGCGCCATGCGCGCGCCCAGGAACTGCTCGCGCGCCTCGGCCTGGCGCAGCGCGTGCACCACCGCCCCGGCCAGCTCTCCGGCGGCCAGCAGCAGCGCGTGTCGATCGCACGCGCGCTGATGAACGGCGGGCGCATCATCTTCGCCGACGAGCCCACCGGCGCGCTCGACAGCCGGAGCGGCGCCGAGGTCATGAAGCTGCTCGCCGAGCTGTCGGCGGCGGGCCACACCATCATCCTGATCACCCACGAGCGCGAGGTCGCCGAGCAGGCGCAGCGCATCATCGAGATCCGCGACGGCCGCATCGTCGCCGACCCCGGGCCGCGCCTGCCGCAGAACGCGGAGCCGGACTTTGCGCCCCACGTCGATCGCACCTCGCCGCTGTCGGACGTACTCGAAGCCACCCGCACCGCGCTGCGCGCGCTGCGCGCCAACCTGTTCCGCACCATCCTGACCCTGCTCGGCATCGTCATCGGCGTGGCCTCGGTGATCGCCATGCTGGCGATCGGCGACGGCGCCAAGCAGAAGGTGATCGACCAGGTGAGCGCGATGGGCACCAACCTGCTCACGGTGCGCCCGGGCGCGCCCAACACCCGCGGCCGCGACGCCCCGGCGACACTGGTCATCGAGGACGTGCAGGCGATCGCCGCCCTCCCCAACGTGCTCGCCTCGGTGCCCGAGCAGGGCGCCACGATCACCCTGCGCGCAGGCAACGCCGACCACCGCAGCAGCGTCAACGGCACCTCGGCCGACTACGTCGTCGCGCGCAACTGGGCACCCGCGAGCGGCACCTTCTTCAGCGCCGAAGATGAGGCACGCTACGCCACCGTGGCCGTGCTCGGGCAGACCGTGGCCAACGCGCTGTTCCCGGGGCGCGACCCGGTGGGCGAGTTCATCCTGGTCAACAACATCCCCTTCCAGGTCATGGGGGTGATGACGCCCAAGGGCGCCACGCCCTGGGGACAGGACCAGGACGACATCGTGTTCATGCCCTTCACCACCGCCAGCCTGCGCATCACCGGGCAGCGCTTCCTGCGCAACGTGACCGTGGCGGTGGAAGATGTCGGCCAGATCGACGCCACCCAGGCCGCGGTGCAGGCGCTGCTGCTCGCCCGCCACGGTGTGGAGGACTTCCAGATCCGCAACATGGCCTCGGTGATCGACACCGTATCCGAGACACAGAACACGCTCACCGTGCTGCTCGGCACGGTGGCGGCGATCTCGCTGCTGGTGGGCGGCATCGGCGTCATGAACATCATGCTGGTGTCGGTGACGGAGCGTACGCGCGAGATCGGCATCCGCATGGCAACGGGTGCGCGCACGAAGAACATCCTGCAGCAGTTCCTGATCGAGGCGCTGGTGGTGTCGGCGGTGGGCGGGCTGATCGGCGTCGCCGTCGGGCTGGGCAGCGCCGCGCTCATCGAGGCCTTCGGCACCGCGGTGCAGTATTCGCTGACCCCGGTGGTACTCGCCTTCAGTTGCGCCTTCCTCACCGGGCTGGTGTTCGGCTACCTGCCCGCTCGCAAGGCCGCCCGCCTCGACCCGGTGGTCGCGCTCGCCTCCGAATAGGGTTGTCCATGCGCCTTCAGCCGAACACCCGCCTGCTCCCCGGCTTGCTGCTTCTCGCCTTCACCGCCGGCTGCGCACTCACCGAGCCGGTCGTCCGTCCCGACCTCGAGCTGCCCGCGCAATGGACCGAGGCTGCCGGCGCGGCCACGGCGTCCGCGCCCGTGCACGACACCTGGTGGCGGGGCTTCGGCTCCGCGACGCTCGACGCGCTCGTCAGCGAGGCGCTGGCCGCCGCGCCAGACCTGCGCATCCAGGCCGAGCGCGTCGTGCAGGCCGAGCTCGCGCTGCGCCAGGCGGGGGCCTCGTTGTTTCCAACGCTCGACTTCAGCGCCGGCAGCGCCGCGCGCAACGTGGACAGCAACGAAACGAACACCTCCAGCCTCGGCCTCGGCGCAAGCTACGAGCTCGACCTCTGGGGACGCATCGCGGCTGGCGTCGACGCCAGCCGCGCCGGCCTCGCGGCCACCCGCTTCGACCACGACGCCGCGCGGCTGTCGATGAGCGCCAGCCTGGCGACGACCTGGTTCCA
>JBEOKH010000180.1:0-4067 GCA_040275625.1 Thauera sp.
TGCCCTGACCGACTTTGACATGTTCGATTTCAAACTGCATTCCCCCGCAACTGAGCTCTACGACCCGTTTTGCCGCATCTGGCCTACGAATCTAGCATTTCCCGGCGAGCATCGCATTAGGAAGCACCGATTCAGACCGTGCCGGTGTGACGAATTACCGGCAGCAGACACCGATCTGCCAACGAGAAAAGGGGGCTTTCGCCCCCTCCGAATATCAAGTGCTGTGAATCAGCGCTCGAGCAGGATGCGCAGCATGCGGCGCAGCGGTTCGGCCGCACCCCACAGCAACTGGTCGCCGACGGTGAAGGCGCCGAGGTACTCGGGGCCCATCGCCATCTTGTGCAGGCGGCCGACCGGGACGGTCAGCGTGCCGGTGACGGCGGTCGGGGTCAGTTCGCGCTCGGTGGTCTCGCGATCGTTGGGGACGACCTTCACCCAGTCGTTGGCGCCGGCGATGATCGCGCTGACCTCGTCGAGCGGCACGTCCTTCCTGAGCTTGATGGTGAGCGCCTGCGAATGGCAGCGCATCGCGCCGATGCGCACGCACAGGCCGTCGATCGGGATCGAGCCCGGGGTGCGGAAGGCCGGATTGCCGAGGATCTTGTTGCACTCGGCGCCGCCCTTCCACTCTTCCTTGCTCTGGCCGTGCTCGACCGGGACGTCGATCCAGGGGATCAGGCTGCCGGCGAGCGGGGTGTTGCGGAAGTTCTTCTTCGGGAAGGCGTCCGAGCGCATGGTCTCGGCGACCTTGCGGTCGATCTCGAGGATGGCCGAGGCCGGATCGGCGAGCAGGTCCTTGACCGAGTCGTGGATGGTGCCCATCTGGCTGATGAGCTCGCGCATGTTCTGCGCGCCGGCGCCCGAGGCCGCCTGGTAGGTCATCGCCGAGATCCACTCGACCAGGCCGTGCTTGAACAGGCCGCCGAGGCCCATCAGCATCAGCGACACGGTGCAGTTGCCGCCGATCCAGTTACGGCCGCCCTTGGCGAGCGCGGCGTCGATGACGTTGCGGTTGACCGGGTCGAGGATGATCACCGCGTCGTCGTTCATGCGCAGCGCGCTGGCGGCGTCGATCCAGTGGCCGTTCCAGCCGGTGGCGCGCAGCTTGGGAAAGACTTCCTTGGTGTAGTCGCCACCCTGGCAGGTGATCACGATGTCGCAGGCCTTGAGCGCATCGATGTTCATCGCGTCCTGCAGCGGCGCGGCCGCGTCCTTGCCGCCGAAGGACGGCGCCTTGCCGCCCGCGTTCGAGGTGGAGAAATACACCGGCTCGATGAAGGCGAAGTCGCCCTCTTCGACCATGCGCTGCATCAGCACGGAACCCACCATGCCACGCCAGCCAACCAGACCGACTCGATTCATGTTCATCACTCTCAACTAAGACGTTTTTCGAAAAAAACTTGCAGGGGCAAAAGCTTACAGCGCAGCGAGCACCGCATCACCCATCTCGCGCATACCGACCCGCTTCGTGCCCGGTTCAAAAATGTCACCGGTACGATAACCCTGGGCGAGCACCTTCTTGACCGCGCGCTCTACGCGCTGTGCAGCCGCTTCCTCATTGAAGGTATAGCGCAGCATCATCGCCGCCGACAGGATGGTGGCGAGCGGGTTGGCGAGGTCCTTGCCGGCGATGTCGGGCGCCGAACCATGCGAGGGCTCGTACAGGCCCTTGTTGTTGGCGTCGAGCGAGGCCGAGGGCAGCATGCCGATCGAGCCAGTGAGCATCGAGGCCTCGTCCGACAGGATGTCGCCGAACATGTTGCCGGTGACCATCACGTCGAACTGCTTGGGCGCGCGCACGAGCTGCATGGCGGCGTTGTCGACCAGCATGTGGCTGAGCTCGACGTCGGGGTAGTCCTTGGCGACTTCGATCGCGATGTCGCGCCACAGCTGGGTGCATTCGAGCACGTTCATCTTGTCGACCGAGCACAGCTTCTTGCCGCGCTTCTGCGCCGCCTCGAAGGCCACCTTGAGGATGCGGCGGATCTCGTACTCGGCGTAGATCATGGTGTTCCAGCCTACGCGCTGCTGGGTGCCATTGACCTCGCGCCGCTCGATACCCCGCGGCTGGCCGAAGTAGATGTCGCCGGTGAGCTCGCGCACGATCAGGATGTTCAGACCGGCGACGATCTCGGCCTTGAGCGAGGAGGCGTTGGCCAGTTCCGGATACAGGATCGCCGGGCGCAGGTTGGCGAACAGGCCGAGGTCCTTGCGGATGCCGAGCAGGCCGCGCTCGGGGCGCTTCTCGCGCGGCAGCGTGTCCCACTTGGGACCGCCGACGGCGCCGAGCAACAGCGCATCGGCAGCGCGCGCGAGCTTCTGGGTCGCTTCCGGATAGGGGGTGCCGGTGGCGTCCACCGCGCAGCCGCCGATCAGCGCTTCTTCCATTTCGAACTTGAGGTCGAGCGCATTCAGCACGCGCACGGCTTGCGCCATGATCTCGGGACCGATGCCGTCACCCGGCAGCACGCAAATCTTCATCGAGTCGTCTTCCTTGGTTCAGGCAAAGTAGTAGGGATGTCCGGCGCGGCGCTGTTCTTCGAAGGCGCGGATCTTGTCCGCGTGGCGCAGCGTGAGGCCGATGTCGTCCCAGCCGTTGAGCAGGCATTCCTTGCGGAAGGGGTCGATGTCGAAGGCGATCGACTTGCCGTCCGGGCGGGTGATGGTCTGCGCCGCGAGGTCGACCTTCAGGCGATAGCCCGCGCTGGCCTCGCACTGGCGGAACAGCTCGTCGACCTCGGCGGCGTCGAGCTTGATCGGCAGCAGGCCATTCTTGAAGCTGTTGTTGAAGAAGATGTCGGCGAAGCTCGGCCCGATGAGGACGCGAAAGCCGTAGTCCTCGAGTGCCCACGGGGCGTGCTCGCGCGAGCTGCCGCAGCCGAAGTTGTCGCGCGTGAGCAGGATCTGCGCGCCCTGGTAGCGTGCATGGTTGAGCACGAAGTCGGGGTTGAGCGGACGCCGGCTGTTGTCCTCGCCGGGCTGGCCGACGTCGAGGTAGCGCCACTCGTCGAAGGCGTTGGGGCCGAAGCCGCTGCGCTTGATCGACTTGAGGAACTGCTTGGGGATGATCGCATCGGTATCGACGTTGGCGCGGTCGAGCGGCGCAACCAGGCCGTCGAGTTGGGTAAACGGATTCATTATTTCACTGCCCTCTGGATGGCCTCGCCACCCGCTTCAATGTCACGCCCGACGCCCTGCACGGTGTTGCAGGCGATGGAGACGAAGCCGGCGGCAAGCGCGGCGACAATCAGCGCAAATTTCTTCATTGCCTTCTCCTCTGTCCGGAACGCTCGCTCAGAGCGTGCGCACGTCGGTGAAGCGGCCAGTGACCGCGGCGGCCGCGGCCATCGCCGGGCTGACCAGATGCGTACGCCCCCCCGCGCCCTGACGGCCCTCGAAGTTGCGGTTGGAGGTCGACGCGCAACGCTCGCCCGGTTCGAGGCGGTCGGCGTTCATCGCCAGGCACATCGAACAGCCCGGCTCGCGCCACTCGAAGCCAGCGGCGACGAAGACCTTGTCCAGCCCCTCTTCCTCGGCCTGACGCTTGACCAGCCCCGAGCCCGGCACCACCAGCACGCGCTTGACGCTCGCAGCCTTCGTGCGCCCCTTGGCCACGGCGGCGGCTTCACGCAGGTCCTCGATGCGCGAGTTGGTGCACGAGCCGATGAAGACCTGGTCGACCGCAATGTCGGTGATCGGGGTGTTGGCCGCGAGGCCCATGTACTTCAGCGCGCGCTCGATACCCTCGCGGCGCACCGGGTCGGTGACGGCGGCGGGGTCGGGCACGCGGCCGTCGACCGTGGTGACCATCTCGGGCGAGGTGCCCCAGGTGACCTGCGGCAGGATGTCCTCGGCCCTGAGCTCCACGACCTTGTCGAACTCGGCGCCCTCGTCGGTGTGCAGGCTGCGCCAGTAGTCGACCGCCAGCTCCCACTGCTCGCCCTTGGGCGAGAAGGGGCGGTCCTTGAGGTATTCGATGGTGGTCTCGTCCACGCCGACCATGCCGGCGCGTGCGCCCGCCTCGATCGCCATGTTGCAGATCGTCATGCGGCCTTCCATCGACAGCG
>JBEOKH010000181.1:0-5571 GCA_040275625.1 Thauera sp.
CAACCTGGCGCGCATGAACATGCTGCTGCACGGGGTGAAGGATTCGGAGTTCGAGATTTTCCACGGCGACACCCTGCTCAACGAGTGGGACATGCTGCGGGAAACCAACCCGGCCAAGATGCCGAAGTTCGACGCCGTGGTGGCCAATCCGCCCTTCAGCTATCGCTGGGAACCGACCGATGCGCTCGGCGAGGACGTGCGCTTCAAGAACCACGGCCTGGCTCCAAAGTCGGCGGCCGACTTTGCTTTTCTGCTGCATGGCTTCCATTTCCTGAAGCAGGACGGTGTGATGGCCATCATCCTGCCGCACGGCGTGCTGTTCCGTGGCGGCGCGGAAGGGCGCATCCGCACCAAGCTGCTCAAGGACGGCCACATCGACACCGTGATCGGCTTGCCGGCCAACCTGTTCTTCTCCACCGGTATTCCGGTGTGCATCCTGGTGCTGAAGAAGTGCAAGAAGCCCGACGACGTGCTGTTCATCAACGCGGCCGAGCACTTCGAGAAAGGCAAGCGGCAGAACCACTTGCTGCCCGAGCACATCGACAAGATCATCGACACCTACCAGTACCGCAAGGAAGAGGCGCGATATTCGCGGCGGGTGCCACTGGATGTCATTGAGAAGGAACACGACTACAACCTGAACATCTCGCGCTATGTCAGTACCGCAGAGGCCGACGAGGAAATCGAGATCAAGACGGTCCATTCTGAACTGGTTTTGTTGGATCAAAAAATCAAGACGGCTACCGAGCGGCACAACGAACTCCTCAAGGAGCTAGGGCTGCCCTTGCTACCTTATGGCACGTCGATGACTTCGCCGGAATAGTGTGCAAACCGTATTCGCGCCGTGGAGCCACTTACCGGTTGCACTACAGGTACTTCTTGAACGTCGCCGCCGCAATGCACACCGCCACGCCGAGCAGTGCGGCGCTGGGCAGCAGGATCAGCAGCGGGTTCACGCTGACCGGCAGTGCCAGGTAAGTCACCCACGGCAGTACGGCCAGCGGGATCAGGCTGGCCCTGGCGCGGTGATAGATGAACCCCGATTCGCGTCCCGCGCCGAAGCGGCGGATGTCCCGGCGCACCAGGCCGTCCACCAGCCCGACGAAGGCGGCCATCAGGAACAGCGGCAGGGTCAGGCACAGCACCAGCAGCCGCACGAGGAAGACCAGCGTCGTGTAGGCCGCCGCGATCAGGTAGCTCTCCACGTTCACGTAGACCAAGCCGATGTAGTAGCGGAAATCCTTGGTCGGGCGATGGCTGCCGGCGCTGGCCTGCGTCGAGGCGTCGCGTATCCAGTCCAGCAGACCGCTCTTCACGAACAGACAGTCGTAGCCCTGCTCGACCAGCCGGTGCGCGGTGCGCCCTGGCTCCTGCACCAGCGCGCTGCGCGTGAAATGCGTGGAGAGCTGATCCAGCTCGTAGTGCAGCATGCCCTGCGCGTGGCGCCAGCCCTGATCGGGCCAGAAGAAGTGCATGCCGACGCATTCGATCAGGATGCACAGCAGCAGCGCGCCGCACAGCACGCCGAAGAAGCGGAACGGCAGCGTGATGAGGCCGGCGATCAGCCCCTGCTGTCGTTGCTGCTGGCGCTGTGCCGCGACGGCCGGATCGCTCATGCTTCGGCCTCTTCAGCGGCGGCCATCTGCTTGAAGTCGTCCAGCAGGTCGTCGGGCAGCGCCTTGTCCTGCAGGCCGGGGATGCCCTGGTTCTCCCACCAGTCTCCCGCCTCGACGTAGTGCTGTCGCATGTAGCCGGCCAGCTCCTGCAGATCCTTCGGCATGGCTTCGTCGGGGTCGGGTGCCGGCAGCGGCATGCGGACTTTCCAGAGGTTGCCGCCCTCGGTCAGCGCGAAGCACTGCCCCTTGGGCAGCGCCACCACATGCGCCGGCTCGATCAACGGCACGCTGTTGCTGCTGATGCGGTCCTGGGTGTTGGACGTGAACGCGGTATTGCCGTGCGGGTCGGAGCTGTCGGTGGCGCCGCTCATCAGTGCCGTGGCATACACCTCAACCTTGGGCAGTTGTCGCGTCAGCAGTTCGGCGGTGGCGGTCTCGCGCACGCGCAGCATGAACAGGTTGTTGAAGTTGCCGACGACCTGGCCGGCCTTGGCACGGTTGCCGATGCGCGCCTCGATGTCGCTCAAGGTCTGCGTGTAGGCCGTCACCTGCACGCCGGCACCGCCGCCCTTGTTGACCATCGGAATGAACTCGTCGCCCATGAGTTCATTGAATTCGTCGGCGTGGACGTTGATCAGAATCTTGGCGCCCACCGCGGCGCCGGGCAGCCCGTCGTCGATGCCGAACTTGTAGATGTGGCCGGCGACCGAGACGAGATCGCTGAACATCGAGTTGCCCACCGCCGCCGCGACTTCGGCGTCGGACAGCGCATCCAGCCCCACGTAGACCACCGCGCGTTTGCGGATGACCTGCATCCAGTCGAAGATCGGCCGCGGGTCGGACAGGTCGGAATAGTTCGGTGCGAGCAGTTGCGCGATCTTGCCGGTGGTGAGCTTCTCCAGCAGCGGCAGCAGCGAAGCGACGATCTTGTCGAAGTACGTCCGGTCGTAGCGCACGGCGCTGCGCAGGCCGTCGAGCACCGGGTCATAGATGCGCACCTGGGACAGGTACTGTTCGAGGGCCACCACGCGCTTCTCGCGCCCGATCATGTTGCGCGGGATGTTCTTGTCGTTCAGCTTCGCTTCGAGCTGGACGATGACCTCCCAGGCCTTCGGCTCGTTCTTGGCGAAGTAGTGCTGGGCGTACTCGATGAACAGCGCGTCGATGTTGATGACGTGGCGCTGGATCAGCAGGTAGTCCGGCCGCTGCCCCAGCTCGACCAGGGCGCGCGCGATGATGTTGACGAAGCGCCAGGCGAACTCGCGGAATGCGGCGCTGTTGCCTTCGCCCGAGAGCTGCCCGGCGATGCGCGTGGCAACCTCGGAGATCCGCCCGAACCGGCCCACGGCGTTGTAGCGCGCCGAGATGTCCGGCCAGCCCAGATGGAAGACGTAGAACTCGCCTTCGCGCCCGGCGCGCTTCGCCTCAACGTACATGCGCTTCAACAGATCGGCATCGCCCTTGGGGTCGAAGACGATCACCACCTCGTGCTCGCCGCTGACCTTGCGGCGGATGTCTTGCGTGATGAACAACTCGGCCAGCCGCGTCTTGCCCACGCGCGTGGTGCCCAGCACCAGGGTGTGGCCGACGCGCTCGCCCAGCGGCAGCGTGACATCGACCTCGTGCGGCTCGATGCCATGCAGGCGCGGCATTCCGCCGAGCGGTGGCAGCGGTCGCGCCGGGTTGAGCGGGCTGTCCCAGGCCAGCGCGCGCGCCAGCGTCGAGACGGGAAACGGGGCGAACTCAAGCCGCTCCTCCAGCCGCCGGGCGGCCCGGTAGATCGCCGTCGGCTCGACATAGCGGCGGAACTCCGGCCGGTAGGTCTGCATCAGCCGGTGCGTGTGCCGCTGCTCCCAGCGAAAGCCCCGGCCGACGAACAGCCGTTGCTGACTCACCGGTACGTCGCGGCTGGTCATCACGTAGCGCGGCAGGCGGCGGATGTTGCGGCGATAGCGCAGGATCGCCCAGGCATCGCGCAGGCGAATCGCGCCGAAGGTCAGGAAAGCCAGCGCCGAGCCCAGGCCAAGCAGCGGGTTCAGCGCAAGCGACCACGGTGCCACCAGGCACAGAATCGCGGCGCCGGTGCAGACCACCACGGTGTAAAGCTCCACCGCTGGCCGCAGCAGCACCTCGACCGCATGCGGTTGGGCCATTGGCGCACCTACTGCTCGACGCCGGTGGCCGTGAAGAGCACCGGGTAGTGGCGCAGGCCCAGGCGCTGGGCCAGGTCGTCGCCGGAGACCGGCGACAGGGTCAGGCCAGGCGCCAGCCTGCGCAGCGCCGTCAGCGCGGCCATCGACTCCACATTGACCACCAGGCCCACGGCCCCCAGCTCGCGCAGCGCGGTCTGCCGCTGCCGCAGCCAGGCGCGCGAACGCTCGTCGTCGCCGATCAGGAACAGCGCCGTCAGGCCCGGCGCCCGGATGACACGGCGCTGCACCTCGCCCGGCGACAGTTGCGTCGAGCGCACCGGCAGCATGGCGGCTTCGGCGTCGGCCGCGTTACCCGCGTGAGGGGCCGGCATCGGGGCCAGCGGTGCGGCCTGATCCGGCTGAGGATTCAGAGACTGGTAATACGGCAGCGCGGAGGCGCCGCCGCGGTCTTCGACGACGATCAGGGGCGCGGAGGCGGTCTGGGCGAAGACGGTGGTCGTGGACAGCAGCCCGATGGCGGCGATGAGGACGATGTGGTTCATGGCGTGGTGGCCTGGAGGGTTGGAACGGGAACGCCGGGGTCGAGCACGCGGCTCAGGTGCCGATGCACACTGCGCCGGTAGCGCGCCGCGGGTGCCCCGCCGGCGGGCCGGTGGTAGCGGCCGATGGCAAGCAGCCAGTCCTCGCCCGGCGTGTGCTGTTCGCGCAGGATTTCCGCAGCGATGGCGAGGTTGCGGTACGGGTCCAGCAGCTCGCAGGGCTGGGTGTAGCGATGCGCGTGGTAGCCGAGATTGACCTGGCCGAGGCCGGCGTCGATGCGATTGGCCGGCGTGTGGGCGAGTGCCCGGCGCAGCCCCGCGCAGGCCTCGGCGCGGGTGGCGTAGCGCTGCGGCGTGCCGGCGACGTTGAGCGTCCACGGCCAGGGGATCAGGCGCCCGCGCAGCATGGCGCCGCTCTCCTGCAAGGCTACCGCGTACAGCACCGCCGCCGGCACGTCTGCACGGTGCGCCGCCAGTTGATAGGCCGGCGGCGGCACTTCCCGCGCCAGGGCGGCCAACGCCCAGCCGCCGCTGGTGAGCAGCAGCACGGCGCCGGCGCAGCGGATGGCGACGCGGGATGGCCGACGCTCCCGGCCCGGAGTAGCTATTGCCGCTGCCATTGACCGTTCACCTCGCGCACCACGGCCGGCAGATCGCCGGGCAGGCCGAGCGACAGCCAGCGTCCCGCATCGTGGTTGAGCGTGATGGTGCGGGCGCGCACCCTGGCCGGGTCGATGCCCACCCGGGTGGCCCACTGCCGGATGCGCGCGTCGTCCTGACGGCTGCCGACCATGTAGAGATCGAAGGCCGTGCCGGCCGCCTGCAACTGCTGCACGCGCTGCGCGCACGGTGCGCAATCGGCCTTGACGAAGACCGCCAGGCGCCCGGAGCCGGTGTTGCCGGCACCCTGCGCCTTGGCGCCGGGCAGGCTCACGCGCGGCTGGCCGGGAAACAGGCGCTGCCACGCCGCGTCGTAGGCCCGCTGGTAGGCCAGCGTCTTGCCGACGCGCCGGGCCTCGGCCTGCACCTGCAACTCCGCGTAGCGCCTGCGCTCCTCCTCGCTGCGGGCCTCGATGCCCAGCGCCGTGAGCGGATCGAGCTGCGGCGAATAGACCCCGAGCGGCCCCTGCATCAGTTGCCGGTAACGCGCCCACTCCTCGGGGCGAAGCCCCCACTCCCGCGCCTGCTTCTCGTCGAGCGCGGCATCGGCGCCCGGCTGCACCTGGGCGGGCACCATGCGCGAGTTCGTCACCGGGGCCGGCT
>JBEOKH010000182.1:0-3229 GCA_040275625.1 Thauera sp.
ACGAGCGCATGCTCAAGTTCGTGCAGAAGCTCGGCTTCGTGCTCAGCAACGACCCCGAGGACAGCTCGGTCAAGCTGGGCGTGCTCGCCCTGCAGGACTGAACGATGCCGGCAGCGATCGAGCACATCGAGTTCCACGGCCAGCCCGCGCTGCGCCTTGCCACCGCATCGGGCGCGCGTGCCGTGGTGGCACTGCAGGGTGCGCAGGTGCTGTCGTGGACGCCGCCGGGCGGCGAGGAGCGCCTGTACCTGAGCCCGCGGGCGATCTTCGACGGTCGCTCGCCAATCCGCGGCGGCGTCCCGGTATGCTTCCCGCAGTTCGCTGACCTCGGAGCGCTGCCCGCGCACGGTTTTGCGCGCAACCGCTCGTGGGCCGTCGCCGACGAGCGCACCGGCAGCGACTTCGCCCTGGTCAGCCTCACCCTGTGCGCCGACGAGGCGACCCGTGCGCTGTGGCCGCACGCCTTCCGCGCCCAGCTCGACGTCCTGATCGAGGACAGCCGCCTCGAGCTCGAGTTCGAGGTGGAGAACCCCGGCGCGGAGACGCTCGAATTCACCGCCGCGCTGCACACCTACCTCGCCGTGCGCGAGGTGGAGGAATCGCGCATCGAAGGCCTGCACGGCTTCTCGTATCGCGACAAGACCGACGCGAACCGCATCACGCGCGACAGTGGCGACGTGGTGCTGATCGAAGCCGAGACCGACCGCGTCTATCACGACGTCACGCGGCCTTTGCTGCTGCGCGAGTACAACCGCAGCCTCGGCATCAACGTCGATGGCTTTGCGGATGTGGTGGTGTGGAATCCATGGGTCGAGCGCAGTGCGGCGATCGCCGACCTGCCCGACGACGGCTTCAGGCGCATGCTGTGCATCGAAGCCGCCGCCGCGCGCGAGCCGGTGCGCGTACCCGCGGGCGAAAGCTGGTGGGGACGGCAGACGCTGGTTGCGCTCTGAACCCTCGGTTGCCGGTTGGGAGCTGCCGGAGGGGCTCGCAGCTTCCGCCGTACCTGCAGACGCCTTCGATGCCGCTCACGCCGCCTTGTGCGGCGGCATCGACCGATCGCATCACCTGCCGCTGCGGGCGCGCGCGGCGCACCTCGGGCATCCCGACTCGCAAGCCCGCGTCGTGGTCGGCGCGGGTTGATCTTGGCAGGCTGCTTGCTGCACTATCCCGCCCTTCCCTTTCCGCATCACCACCGCCTGCCCATGCTTCCCCCGATCGAATACCGCATCGCCGATGAGCTCGGCGTCTCGCCGCGCCAGGTCATCGCCGCCGTCCAGTTGATCGACGACGGCGCCACCGTGCCCTTCATCGCCCGCTACCGCAAGGAAGTGACCGGCGGCCTGGACGACACCCAGTTGCGCACACTGGAAGAGCGCCTGGGCTACCTGCGCGAGCTCGAGGACCGCCGCGCCACCGTGCTCGCCTCGATAGAGGAACAGGGCAAGCTCACCGCCGAGCTGCGCGCCGAGCTCGAGCACGCCGACACCAAGCAGCGCCTCGAAGATCTCTACCTGCCCTACAAGCCCAGGCGCCGCACCAAGGCGCAGATCGCGCGCGAGGCCGGCATTGGTCCGCTGGCCGAGGCATTGCTCGCCGACCCGAACCTGACGCCCGAAGTCGAAGCCGAAAAATACCTCAACGCCGAGGCCGGCTTTGCCGACACCAAGGCGGTGCTCGACGGCGCGCGCCAGATCCTGATGGAGCACTTCGCCGAAGACGCTGCCCTGCTCGGCGAGCTGCGCGCGTACCTGCACGATCACGGCCAGGTGCGCTCGGCGGTGATCGAGGGCAAGGAGGCCGAGGGCGCCAAGTTCCGCGACTGGTTCGACTTCGCCGAGCCGATCGCCACCATGCCCTCGCACCGCGCGCTGGCGCTGCTGCGCGGGCGCAACGAGGGCGTGCTGCGCCTGACGCTGGATGTGGACCGGCCCGACGCCGAGTCTGTCCCACCTCCGCCCCACCCCTGCGAGGGCCGCATCGCCGTGCACTTCGGAATCCGCAACCAGGGCCGCCCGGGCGACCGCTGGCTGGGTGAGACCGCGCGCTGGGCATGGAGCGTGAAGATCTCGATCCACCTCGAGCTCGAGCTGATGAACGCGCTGCGCGAGCGCGCCGAGGAGGAGGCGATCCGCGTCTTCGCGCGCAACCTCAAGGCCCTGCTGCTCGCCGCCCCCGCCGGCACGCGCGCCACCATCGGCCTCGACCCCGGCATCCGCACCGGGGTGAAGGTGGCGGTGGTCGACGCCACCGGCAAGCTGGTCGACACCACTACCGTTTACCCCTTCGAGCCGCGCCGCGACCGCGAGTCCTCGATTGCCGCCATTGCGGCGCTGGCGAAGAAGCACAAGGCCGAGCTGCTCGCGATCGGCAACGGCACCGCCTCGCGCGAGACTGACGCGCTGGCTGCGGAGCTGATGCAGCGCCATCCCGAGCTCGGTCTTACCAGGGTGATGGTGTCGGAAGCCGGCGCCTCGGTGTATTCGGCGTCCGAGCTGGCGGCGAAGGAATTCCCCGATGTGGACGTGAGCCTGCGCGGCGCCGTGTCGATCGCCCGTCGCCTGCAGGATCCGCTCGCCGAGCTGGTCAAGATCGATCCCAAGTCGATCGGCGTCGGCCAGTACCAGCACGACGTCAACCAGGGCCGCCTGGCGAAGAGCCTGGACGCCGTGGTGGAGGACTGCGTGAACGCGGTCGGCGTGGATGTGAACACCGCGTCCGCGCCGCTGCTCGCGCGCATCTCGGGGCTCAACGCCACGCTCGCCGGCAACATCGTCGAATACCGCAACAGCAAGGGCCCGTTCCGCAGCCGCAACGCGTTGAAGGACGTACCGCGCCTCGGGCCCAAGACCTTCGAGCAGGCCGCCGGATTCCTGCGCATCCCGAGCGGCGACAACCCGCTCGACGCCTCCTCGGTGCACCCGGAGGCCTACCCGGTGGTCGAGCGCATCCTCGCCAAGGTACAAAAGAGCGTGCGCGAGCTGATGGGCAACGGCAGCTTCCTCAAGAGCCTGAAGCCGACGGAGTTCACCGACGAGCGCTTCGGCCTGCCGACCGTGCAGGACATCCTGTCCGAGCTCGAAAAACCCGGCCGCGACCCGCGCCCGGAGTTTCGCACCGCCAGCTTCCGCGAAGGTGTGGAGACGCTGAAGGACCTGCAGCCCGGCATGCTGCTCGAGGGCGTGGTCACCAACGTCACCAACTTCGGCGCTTTCGTCGATATCGGCGT
>JBEOKH010000183.1:0-2834 GCA_040275625.1 Thauera sp.
GCCACCATCTACCTCAGCACCCTCGGCAAGCACGGCCTGCGCCAGGTCGCCGAGGGCATCGCGCAGAGCCACGGTGTGGAGGTCCTGTTCGAGTTCCGCCGCGGTTATCCGCCGACCGTCAACACCGCCGCCGAGGCCGCGTTGTGTGCCGAGGCGGCGCGCACGGTGGCAGGCGCCGACCGCGTGTTCACCGACCGCCGTCCGAGCATGGGCGCGGAGGATTTCGCCTATTTCCTCGAGGAAAAGCCGGGCGCCTATGTGTGGATCGGCAACGGCCCGGGCGAGGGCGGGTGCATGCTGCACAACCCCAGGTACGACTTCAACGACGAGGTACTGCCGGCCGGCGTCGCCTACTGGTGTGCGCTGGTGCGCCGCCTGCTTGGTGAAGCGGCTTGAGGCCGGCCGGATGATGCGAAACCTGCGCCTCGCCCTGCGCATGATGGTGCGCGACCTGCGCGCGGGCGAACTGCACCTGCTCGGTCTGGCGATCGTGATCGCGGTGGCGAGCCTGACCAGCGTCGGCTTTCTCGCCGACCGCGTCGGCAGGGCGCTCGACCGCGAGGCCAACCAGTTGCTCGGCGGCGACCTGCTGCTGCGTGCCGACCGGCCGTGGCCGGATGCCTTTACCGACGAGGCGCACGCGCGGGGCCTGCAGACCGCGAAGACGGTGCTGTTCACCAGCATGGCGAGCACCGCCGCGACCACCGCGCTCGGCGGCGTCAAGGTGGTGGAGGGCGGCTATCCGCTGCGTGGTGCGGTCCGCATCGCCCCCGGCCCCAACCAGCCCGACGCGCCCGCCGACCGTGCACCGGCAGCGGGCGAGCTATGGCTGGACGAACGCCTGTTCGCCGAGCTGGGCGTCAAGGTCGGCGACACGGTGGGGCTGGGCGAGCTCGAGTTCCGCGTTGGGGCGATGGTCAGCTTCGAGGCCGACCGCGGCGCCAACTTCTTCAGCCTGCTGCCGCGCGCGATCTTCAACCTGACGGATCTGGACGCCAGCGGTCTCGTCGCCGAGGGCAGCCGCGCTACCTGGCGGCTGCACCTCGCGGGCACGCCGCAGGCGGTCGAAGCCTACGAGCAATGGGCGCGCGGCCAGCTCGAGCGCGGCCAGCGCGTCGAAACCGTGGACAACGCCCGCCCCGAGGTGCGCGCCGCGCTCGACCAGGCGCAGCGCTTCCTGCGCCTGGCTGCGCTGCTCGCGGTGATCCTGGCGGCGGTCGCGGTGGGGCTGTCGGCGCGCCGTTTCATGGCGCGCCATCTTGATGGCTGCGCGGTGATGCGGGTGCTCGGCGCGCGCCAGGCGCAGGTGCTGGCGATCGTGGTCGGCGAATTCCTGATCTTCGGCCTGGCCGCGGCGGTGGCCGGCAGCGCGTTCGGCTGGGCGGTGCAGTGGGGTCTGGCGGGCGGGCTGCGCGAGATCCTCGCCACCGAACTTCCCGCACCTTCGCTGCTGCCGCTGGCCCATGGCGTGGTGGTGGGCATGGCACTGCTGGCCGGCTTCGTGCTGCCGCAACTGCTGCGCTTGGGCGGGGTGAGCACGCTGCGCGTGCTGCGCCGCGAGTTTGCGTTCGCCGAGCCGGTGTCGGGCAGCGCGTGGGCGCTCGGCTTCGCGGCGCTGCTTGCCCTGATTTTCTGGATCGCAGCCGATGCGCGCCTTGGCGTAATGGTGGCGGCGGGCTTCGCGGTGGCGCTCGGCGTGTTCCTGCTCGCCGCCTGGGGCGTGCTCAAGCTCGCCGGCCGCTTGAAGGGCCAGGGCAGCCTGCGTGGCGGCGGCTGGCGCTACGGCATCGCTGCGCTCGGCCGGCGCATGGGCAGCAGCGTGATCCAGGCTGCCGCGCTCGGCCTGGGCATGACCGCGCTGCTCGTGCTTACGCTGGTGCGCGCCGACCTGCTCGACACCTGGCGGCAGATGGCGCCACCCGATGCGCCCAACCGCTTCGTGATCAACATCCAGCCCGACCAGCGCGCGGGCATCGCCGCGCTGTTCGCTGCCGAGGGCCTGCCGGTGCCGGCAATCCAGCCGATGATCCGCGGCCGCATGGTGGCGATCGACGGCAAGCCGGTGGACCCCGCCTCTTACGCCGATGAACGCACCAGGCGCCTGGCCGAACGCGAGTTCAACCTGTCCTACGGCGCCGACCTGCCTGCCGGCAACGTGGTCGAGGGCGGACGCTGGCACGCCGCGGCCGCCACGCCGCAGTTCTCTGTGGAGGCCGGGCTGGCGACGACCTTCGGGCTCGCGGTGGGCGACCGCCTCACCTTCGAGATCGCCGATCGTCGTGTCGAGGCGCCGATCACCAGCGTGCGCAAGCTCGACTGGGATTCGATGCGGGTGAACTTCTTCTTCATCGCCTCGCCGGGCGTGCTGGAAGACTACCCGGCGACCCTCATCACCAGCTTCCACCTGCCTGCCGCGCGCCATGACTTCACCACCAGGCTGGTCGCCGAATTCCCCAACCTCACCGTGATCGACACCGCGGCGGTGATCGCGCAGGTGCAGGCGATGACCGACAAGCTGATCGTGATCGTGCAGTTCGTATTCGGCTTTGCCGTACTGGCCGGCCTGGTGGTGCTGTATGCGGCGCTGCAATCCACCCACGACGAGCGTGACTACGAGCTGGCCATGCTGCGCACTTTGGGCGCGCGCAACCGCCAGGTGCGCCAAGCCTTGCTCGCCGAGTTCCTGGTGCTGGGTGGGGTCGCCGGCGTGCTCGCGGGCGTGGGCGCGAGCGCGATCGGCTGGGTGCTGGCCGAGCAGGTCTTCCGCATGCCCTACGTGCCGGCGCTGGCGCCGGTGCTGGAGATGCTGGATTCGGCCGAGGCCTCGGTGGGCG
>JBEOKH010000184.1:0-6202 GCA_040275625.1 Thauera sp.
CAACTTACGGCGGGACTTGCACCCGCAGGAGTGCGCCCATGCTGGGCGCACAAAACAAAGCCGCCCGACCGGGCGGCGTGGATGCCGACTTTATCCGATCGACCGCCTGCGACGTCGCCGCCGAGCGCTCACAGGTGCTCCTTGCGCCGCAGCACCAGCGGGCGACCATCGTGGGATTTCTTGACCAGCCAGGTCGCGAGCGCCGAATCCATGTAATCAGCATGTCCTGGAAACCAGTCCATCAGTGCCTGCGCGAGTTCGCGGGCGATGTGCACCTCGCCCCCCGCCACCTGCTCCTGCACCTCGCGCACCGAGGCCATCACCTTGGCGTGCTCGTCAATGTGGCACTCGCCACCGCCCGGGAAGTCGGCCGCGGCGAGCCACTTGTCCTCCTGGGCGAAGTGCGATTCGGCATGGCGCGCGAAGGCATCGAGCGCGGCGGGGATCTCCGCGTCGCTGGCGCGCAGCAAGGCATCGACGCAGTCGACGAACTCCCGGTGGGTCTCATCGATCGTACGGTGACCGAGCAGAAAGCGGTCACTCCATGAAAACAGGGGCTGGCTGGTCATTGCGGTGAAACCTCGGCTTGAACTCGATCGAACGAGGGCCTGCGACGTCGCGGGCGGCGCAGCCCGATACATGCAGTCTAGCAAGCCGGGCACCTTTGGCGACAGCGCCTGTCCGAAAGGCTGCAGGTGACAAGCCTCGATGCGTCGCTCAAAATCGCCGCGCAACGCGGTTGTCACCGCGCACGCCAGTTCTTCCGGAATTCGCCATGAAACTCAAGATCGTCGTCGCCATCGCGGTCGTCGCCCTCACCGCCGCCAGCCTGTTCGTATTCACGTACAAGCCCGCCGCACCCGATGTCGCGTTCTCCCCGCTGCAGGGCCAGAGCTTTCGCACCGCCGACCTGCGCGGCAAGGTGGTGCTGGTGAACTTCTGGGCGACCACCTGCACCAGTTGCGTCAAGGAGATGCCGGCGCTGAAGGCGACGCAGGAGAAGTTCCAGGGGCGCGGTTATCAGACCGTAGCTGTGGCGATGGATTACGACCCGCCGGCCCGGGTGTCGGCCTTCGTCGCCCGCAACGCACTGCCCTTCGCCTTCGTGCTCGACCGCGACGGCAGCATCGCGCGCGGCTTCGAAGGCGTGCGCCTGACCCCCACCAGCTACATCCTCAACCGGCGCGGCGAGATCGTGCACAAGATCCTCGGCGAACCCGACTTCGACAAGCTGCACGCAGTGCTCGACAAGCTGCTCGCCGAACCAGCCTGAGCGCCTCACGCCCGGACCGCCCACGACCCAGACCATGCCCACGATCCGCACCGCCCTCTTCGCCATCCTCTCGGCCGCCCTGACCCTTGCCCTGCCCACGGCGGCCCACGCCCAGCGCGCCGGCAACATCGGCGGCTGCGACATCCGTCGCGGCACGCTGTGCACCAACCTGAACCTCAACGGGGCGAACCTGGAAGGGGTGAATCTCGCCAATTCGCAATTCACCCGCTCGGACCTCACCGGCGCCAACCTGCGCGCCGCCACGCTCAACGAGGCCAACTTCTCGCAAGCCGAGATGGCTGGCGCCACGCTCGACGAGGCCTCGATGCTGCGCACCAACCTGCGCGGCGCGCGCCTGACCGGCGCCAGCCTGAAAGCGGCCAACCTGCGCAACGCAATCCTGCAGAACGCCGACCTGCACGACGCCGATCTCTCCGCCGCCCAGCTCGGCGGCGCCGACCTGACCAACGCCCGCGCCGAGCGTACCCGCTTCGACGGCGCAGACCTGCCGCGCACCAACCTGCGCGCCGCCAAGCTGTCAGGCGCGTCCTTCGTCGGCGCCAACCTGCAGGGCGCCAACTTCACGCGCGCGCAAATGAGCAACGCCGACCTGACCGGCGCGAATCTCGATCAGGCGATCTTCCTCAACGCCCAGACCGACGGCTGCAAGGGCTGCCCGTAGGCACGGAGTTCGCAACGCGCTCCAGAGCCGGCTCGCCGCCTGGGTCTCTGTAGGAGCGCCGGAAGGCGCGAATCGGGCATGGTCCGTTGTCGGAGGCCGCGCTGGCTTCTGCACGGCCGCGTTCGCGGCTGCCGCCGCTCCTACAGGAAAGCCGTAGGGGTCCTGTAGGAGCGCCGGAAGGCGCGAACGCGGCGGCCTTCAAGGCCGGATGGGCGCAGAGACCGCCGCGTGAGCCCGGCCTGCGGCTTGTCAGACCACCCCAGCCCCGTGCGCCTGCTGGTCGGCCCAGTAGCTCGAGCGCACCATCGGGCCGCAGGCGGCGTTCTTGAAGCCCATCTTCAGCGCCTCGGTCTCGAACATCTTGAAGGTGTCCGGGTGCACATAGCGCAGCACCGGCAGGTGGCCGCCGGAGGGCTGCAGATACTGGCCGATGGTGAGCATCTCGACGTCGTGCGCGCGCAGGTCGCGCATGACCTCGAGGATCTCATCGTCGGTCTCGCCCAGGCCGACCATCAGGCCCGACTTGGTCGCCACGTCCGGGTGGCGAGCCTTGAACTGCTTGAGCAGCTCGAGTGAGTACGCGTAGTCCGAACCCGGGCGCGCCTGCTTGTAGAGCCGCGGCACGGTCTCGAGGTTGTGGTTCATGACGTCGGGCGGCGCGGCGTTGAAGATGTCGAGGGCGATCTCCATGCGGCCGCGGAAGTCCGGCACCAGCACCTCGATACGGGTCGTGGGCGAAGCGGCGCGCGTCTCGCGGATGCAGTCGACGAAGTGCTGGGCGCCACCGTCGCGCAGGTCGTCGCGGTCCACCGAGGTAATCACGACGTAGTTCAGGCGCATCGCGGCGATGGTCTTGGCGAGGTCGGCGGGCTCGTTCGCGTTGAGCGGCTCGGGGCGGCCGTGGCCGACGTCGCAGAAGGGGCAGCGCCGGGTACAGATGTCGCCCATGATCATGAAGGTGGCCGTGCCCTTGCCGAAGCATTCGTGGATGTTCGGGCAGGAGGCTTCCTCGCACACGGTGTGCAGCTTGTGGTCGCGCAGCGTGGCCTTGATCTCGTTGAAGCGCTCGGCCTCCATGCCGGCGCCGAGCTTGATGCGGATCCAGTCGGGCTTCTTGAGGCGTTCGGCGGGGACGATCTTGATCGGGATGCGGGCGGTCTTGTCGGCGCCGCGCTGCTTGCGCGCAGGGGTTTCCATGGTCGCGGGTCTCTGTGGGTTCCGGGTGGTGAAGGGGTCTGAGCCGGGGGCTGGCCAAGGGCCCGATTATGACTCGGGGCGGGAGGATTCGGCAGCGCAGCCCGCCGGATCGGCGTTATCGGTTTCCCCAACAGGCGGCAGCAGGCGCTGGAGGTGGCCGAGCAGGCAGTCGCCCACCTGCTCGACGCTGGCGTCGATGCCGAAATCCTTCATGCGGATCGTCTTCAGGCCTTCGTAGCCGCAGGGGTTGATCCAGTCGAAGGGGGCGAGGTCGGCGTCCACGTTGATCGCCAGGCCGTGGTAGCTGCAGCCGTTCTTCACGCGCAGGCCGAGCGCGGCGATCTTGTCGCCGGCGATGTAGACGCCGGGGGCGCCATCCTTGCGCGCCGCGGCGAGGCCGTAGTCGACCAGGGTGTCGATGATCGCCTGCTCCATCACCCACACCAGCTCGCGCACCTTGAGCCTGCGTCGCGGCAGGTCCAGCAACAGGTAAGCCACCAGCTGGCCGGGGCCGTGATAGGTGATCTGGCCGCCGCGGTCGATGTGTACCAGGGGGATGTTCGCCGGGTTCTGCAGCAGGTGTTCCGGCTTGCCGGCCTGGCCGAGGGTGTACACTGGCGGGTGCTGCAGCAGCCAGATCTCGTCCGGTGTTTCAGCGCCCCGTCGTGCGGTGAACACGCGCATCGCCTCGAGCGCCGGTGCGTACTCCACGACGCCGAGGCGTTTGACGATCACAGCACCACCTTGACCATCGGGTGCGAGGTCAGCTCGCGGTACAGGGCATCGACCTGCGCCTGCGAGCGCGCGCGGAAGGTACACGTGACGGCGAGATAGTTGCCCTTGCTCGACGGCCGCATCTCGACGCCGGCGGGGTCGAAGTCGGGGGCGTGGCGGAGCACGACCTCGATCACCGCCTGAGCAAAGCCGTCGACGCGCGCGCCCATGATCTTGATCGGGAAGTCGCAGGGGTATTCGATCAGCGTCTGGCGCGCCTGTGCTTGCTGGGTGTCATCCATTGCGCATCACCGTGTCCTTGAAGGTCTGGCAGCAGGCAACCATCTGCCGCCCCATCGGGCCGGGCTTTCCATCGCAGACCGCACGCCCATTCAGGGAGGCGATCGGCAGCACTTCCTTGGTGGACGCGGCCACCCCAGCTCGTCGGCCGTGCGCACCGCGGCTTCGAGCACCTCGCGCACCGCGTGCCTCATGCCGTGCGTGCGTGCGAGTTCGAGCACCACGTCGCAGGTGATGCCGGGCAACATCTGGTGGCTCGTGGGCGGCACCCGCAGCACGCCGTCCTTGCACACGAAGATGCGCCAGCGTGTTGCTCACTCGCGCGACGTGCTCGTCGAGACGGAACGGGCGGCGCGTATACACCGGGATGACCTCGCAGGCGCCGTCACCGAACAGAAAGCCGCGGCCCATCGACGACACACGCGCCTCAGCGCGCGGCAGCCAGGCGCGATCGACATGGGCAGTGATCACGACCGATCCTCCCGCCCGCTTACAAGCTCTTGAAGAACATCACGATGGCGTCCCACAGGCGGCCGAAGAAGCCGGCGACCTCGATCTCCTGCAGCGCCAGTACCGGGTACTGGCCGAGCGGCTTGCCGTCGACCGCCAGCGTCAGGGTGCCGACCTCCTGGCCACGGCCAATCGGCGCGACCAGCGGCTGCCGGCTCTCGAGCGTGACCTGGATCTTGTTCGCCGCCTCCTTGGGGACCGACAGCACGAGATCGCTGGTGAAGCCGACCGGCAGCTCGTTGAGCTTGCCCTTCCAGACGTGGAACTTCGACAGCGCCTCGTCGGCGGAATAGAGCTTGACCGTCTCGTAGAACTGATAGCCGAAGTTGAGCAGCTTGAGCGACTCCTGCGCGCGCACCGCGTCCGAACCCGCGCCGAGCACCACCGACACCAGCCGGCGCTCGCCACGCCGGGCGGTCGACACCAGGCAGTAACCGGCGCTGCTGGTGTGGCCGGTCTTCATTCCGTCGACCGAGGGGTCCATGTACAGCAGGCGATTACGGTTGGGCTGCTTGATGCCGTTGTAAGTAAATTCCTTGAGCGAATAAAGACTGTAGTAATCGGGGAAGTCGCGCACGATCGCGCTCGCCAGGCGGGCGAGGTCGCGCGCCGTGGTGTAGAGCTGCGGGTCGGGCAGGCCGGTGGAGTTGGTGAAGTTCGTGTTGGTCATGCCCAGGCGCTGAGCCTCGCGGTTCATCAACGCCGCGAAGGCCTCCTCGCTACCGGCAATGGTCTCGGCAAGCGCCACGCAGGCATCGTTGCCCGACTGCACGATGACGCCGCGGATCAGCTCGTCGGCGGTGACCGGCTTGTTCGGCTCGATGAACATGCGCGAGCCTTCCATGCGCCAGGCCTTGGTCGACACCGGCACCACCTGGTCGGGCTTGAGCGAGCCTTCCTTGAGCTTGGCGAAGGTGATGTACGCGGTCATCAGCTTGGTCAGCGAGGCCGGCTCGATGCGGGCGTCGGCGTCCTTTTCGGCCAGGGCCTGGCCGGTGGCATGGTCGACCAGCGCCCACGCCTTGGCGGCGAGCACCGGGGGCGGCACCGCCTGCGCGAGCGCAGACAGCGAGAACAGTGAAACGAGTACTGCAATCAGGAAGCGCATCGGAAAAACCTGGGGAAACGGGAAAAGGGAACCGCGGATTATAGGCGCCGCCCCCGGGCAGGCCAAAAATCGAAAGCCTTTGTTGCAACCGGGGCGGGACGCGCTGCTTCAGCGCACCACGACGAAAGGCTTGAGCTTGAGGACGGAGCCCATGCGCTCGGCGGCGCTGCGCGCGGCATCGACCGTGTCGTATGGACCGGCGTGCAGGCGAAAACGTTCGCCGTCGGTGAACAGCTCGAAACGCTCGGCGAGGTTCGCGGCCTGGCTGCGCACCGTGTCGCGGAAGCCTTCGGCATTGGCATAGGTTGAGAACGCACCGAGCTGCAGGAAGATGCCGGCACTGGCCGAGGCGACCGGCGGCGCCAGTCCGCCGGCTGCGCCGCAGGCTGCGGCCTCGGCGCACTCTGCCGGCGCAAGC
>JBEOKH010000185.1:0-7411 GCA_040275625.1 Thauera sp.
CGGGCCTCGAACACGCGCGCGCTGTTCCGTCGCGCTGCCGAGCTCGACGTGCTGGTGCGCGAGGACCGCGAGATCACCCCGGCGGGCCTGGCCGAGGTGCAGGCCGCGCTCGACGGCTTCATCGCCGATTGCGATCACGTCTACCTGACCATCGACATCGACGTGCTGCCCGCCTGCGAGGCCCCCGGCGTCAGCGCGCCGGCCGCGCGCGGCGTCCCGCTCGCCCTCCTCGAGGTGCTCGCCGAGCAGGTGCGCGACAGCGGCAAGCTGCGCGTCGCCGACCTTGCCGAGCTCAACCCGGAGCACGACATCGACCAGCGCACCGCCCGCGTCGCGGCACGGCTGATCCACCTCCTCACCTTGAACGGCTGAACCCGCGCCGCACAACCGCAAGCCCTAACGACAACCATCATTCGGAGGAGACCCCCGATGAGCGACCCATCCACCGCGGCCGTGCCCGCGTCCGCCCGCGGCACCGCGCTCGCGCGCCTGTCGATCTACAGCCTGATCGGGCTGGTGATCTTCTTCGTGCCCGTCGAGATCGGCGACAAGTCGACGATCGTGCTCGACCATGCGGCGAGCTACCTGCTCAAGGACGCGCGCACGCTGGTGATCGCGATCGCGCTGCTGCTGATGGTCTATGGCGCGATCGAGCCCTGGGTGTCGGGCAGCTGGCGCGAGAACGCGGTCACGATCGCGTTCTCGGTGCTCAAGGTGCTCGGCCTGGCGATCGGCGTCGCCTTCCTCTTCGGCATCGGTCCCGAGGTGGTGTACGCCCCCGGGATGCTGCCCTTCCTGTTCGACAAGCTGGTGCTCTCGCTCGCGATAATCGTGCCGCTCGGCTCGCTCGCGCTGGTCTTCCTGATCGGCTTCGGCCTGCTCGAGTTCACCGGCGTGCTGATGCAGCCGGTGATGCGACCGATCTGGCGCACGCCGGGCAAGTCGGCGATCGACGCGGTCGCCTCCTTCGTCGGCAGCTACTCGGTCGGCCTGCTGATCACCGCGCGCATGTACGCCCAGCGCCACTACACCCTGCGCGAGGCGGCGATCATCGCCACCGGCTTCTCGACCGTGTCGGCCCCCTTCATGGTCATCGTCGCCAAGACCCTGAACCTGATGCCGGCGTGGAACCTGTACTTCTGGGGCTGCATGGCGATCACCTTCGCGGTCACCGCGGTGAGCGCGCGCATCTACCCGATCTCGCGCCTGCCCAGCGAAGGCAGCGCAGATCCGGCCCTGCCCGAAGGGCGCAGCCGCGTGCAGGCGGCCTGGGATGCCGGCCTCGAGCATGCCCACATCGCGCCGCCGCTGTGGGTGTCGCTGCGCGAGACCTTCGCCGACGGCCTGCGCATGACCGCCGCGATCCTCCCGTCCATCCTCGCAGTGGGCCTGCTCGGCCTGCTCGCCGCCAAATACACGCCGGTGTTCGACGTCCTCGGCGTGCTGCTCTACCCGGTGACCTGGGCCTTCGGCCTCGACGAGCCGATGGCGGTGGCGCGTGCGGTGGCCTCGGGTCTGGCCGAGATGTTCCTGCCCGCGATGCTGATGAAGGAGGCCGACGTCGTCGTGCGCTTCACCGTCGCCGTGGTCTCGGTCAGCAGCGTGCTCTTCCTGTCCGCCTCGATCCCCTGCGTGATCGCCACGCGCATCCCGCTGCGCATGCGCGACCTGCTGCTGGTCTGGCTGCAGCGCACCTTCCTGAGCCTGGTGTTCACCATCCCGTTCGCCCAGGCCGCCCACAAGCTCGGCTGGCTATGACCGCCGCGCAACCCCCGACCCCAACCCTGACTTCAATCCCCGTACCCCACCCCCGGAGACTCCCATGACCAAGTTCCGCGACATCGAAATCCGCGCCCCGCGCGGCACCGAACGCACCGCCAAGAGCTGGCTCACCGAAGCCGCGCTGCGCATGCTGATGAACAACCTCGACCCCGACGTGGCTGAGAACCCCAAGGAGCTCGTGGTCTATGGCGGCATCGGCCGCGCCGCGCGCAACTGGGAGTGCTTCGACAAGATCGTCGAGGTGCTGCGCCGCCTCGAGGACAACCAGACCCTGCTGGTGCAGTCGGGCAAGCCGGTCGGGGTCTTCGAGACCCACCGCGACGCCCCGCGCGTGCTCATCGCCAACTCCAACCTGGTGCCGGCCTGGGCCAACTGGGAACACTTCAACGAGCTCGACCGCAAGGGCCTGATGATGTACGGCCAGATGACCGCCGGCTCGTGGATCTACATCGGCTCGCAGGGCATCGTGCAGGGCACCTACGAGACCTTCGTCGAGGCCGGCCGCCAGCACTACGGCGGCAGCCTGAAGGGGCGCTGGGTGCTCACCGCCGGCCTCGGCGGCATGGGCGGCGCGCAGCCGCTGGCCGCCACGCTCGCCGGCGCGTGCTCGCTCAACATCGAATGCCAGCAGTCGCGCCTGGAGTTCCGCCTGCGCACCCGCTACCTCGACGAGCAGGCCACCGACCTCGACGATGCGCTCGAGCGCATCGCGCGCTACACCGCCGAAGGCAAGGCGGTGTCGATCGGTCTCTTCGGCAACGCCGCCGAGGTGCTTCCCGAGCTGGTGCGCCGCGGCGTGCGCCCGGACATGGTCACCGACCAGACCAGCGCCCACGACCCGCTGCACGGCTACCTGCCGATCGGCTGGACCTGGGACGAATACGTCGCGCGCGGCAAGAGCGCGCCCGAGGCGGTGGTCAAGGCCGCCAAGCAGTCGATGGCGGTGCATGTGCGCGCCATGCTCGACTTCCAGAACATGGGCGTGCCCACCTTCGACTACGGCAACAACATCCGCCAGATGGCGCAGGAAGAGGGCGTCGACAACGCCTTCGACTTCCCCGGCTTCGTTCCCGCCTACATCCGTCCGCTGTTCTGCCAGGGCATCGGCCCCTTCCGCTGGGCGGCGCTTTCGGGCGACCCCGAGGACATCTACAAGACCGACGCCAAGGTCAAGGAGCTGATCCCCGACAACCCGCAGCTGCACAACTGGCTCGACATGGCGCGCGAGCGAATCGCCTTCCAGGGCCTGCCGGCGCGCATCTGCTGGGTCGGCCTCAAGGATCGCGCCCGCCTCGGCCAGGCGTTCAACGAGATGGTCGCCAAGGGCGAGCTCAAGGCCCCGGTCGTGATCGGCCGCGACCACCTGGACTCCGGCTCGGTCTCCAGCCCCAACCGCGAGACCGAGTCGATGATGGACGGCTCGGACGCGGTCTCCGACTGGCCGCTGCTCAACGCCCTGCTCAACACCGCGGGCGGCGCCACCTGGGTGTCGCTGCACCACGGCGGAGGCGTCGGCATGGGCTTCTCGCAGCATTCGGGCGTCGTCATCGTCGCCGACGGCACGCCCGAGGCCCACGCCCGCCTCGGCCGCGTGCTGCGCAACGACCCGGGCACCGGCGTGATGCGCCACGCCGACGCCGGCTACCAGATCGCGGTCGACAGCGCGCACGAGAACGGCCTCGACCTGCCGATGATCAAGTAAGCCAACCCAAAGGAGCCGTCATGAAATACATGCCCGGTAGCGAGAAGTGCCCCCTGCCGTTCTCTCCCTTCAAGGCCTGCACGGTGCCGCGCCCGATCGGCTGGCTGTCATCGATCAGCCCGGATGGTGTCGAGAACCTGGCGCCTTACAGCCAGTGGCAGAACCTCACCTTCGATCCGCCCATGGTGATGTTCGCGGCGAACCAGTATCCGGACGGCCGTCGCAAGGACACGGTGATCAACGCCGAGAAGACCGGCTGGTTCGTCTGGAACATGGTTACCTGGGACCTGCGCGAGGCGATGAACACCACCGCCATGGCCGTGCCCTACGGAGAGAGCGAGATCAAGCTCGCCGGGCTGCGGACAGTCAAGGCCGACCTGTCCGACGTCCCGATGGTCGCCGACAGTCCCTGCCATTTCGAGTGCCGCTACATCTCCACCCATCGCCTGAAAGGCAATTCGAACGTTGGCACCGTGGACGTCGTCTTCGCCGAGGTCGTCAAGATCCACATCAAGGACGAATACATCGACGAGTTCGGCAAGCTCGACATCAAGAAGGCGCGGCCGATCGCCCGTCTCGGCTACTACGACTACACGGTGGTCGACGAAACCTTCGAGATGCGGATCCCGATGGCGTCCGCCGATGAGGCTGCCGGGCTGGAAGGCCGCCCGTAGCAACGCGGCGCCGATCGACTCGTACGCCCACACCACGCAGCACAGGAGGAGACTCAATCATGCAGAACGAAAACCACAAAGCCGGTCGTCGCGGCGCGCTCAAGGCGCTCGGCATGCTCGGGGCGCTTGGCGCGGCGCCAGGCCTGGTGTCGCTCACCATCCGCGACGCCCACGGCCAGGCAGCGATCCCCGTCACCCTCACCACCGGCCTCAAGCTGGCGAACTACGGTCCGATCTATGTCGCTGCCCGCAACGGCCTGTTCGCGCAGCAAGGGCTGGAGGTCACCACCAACGTCGGCGGGACGGTGGTCGAGCCGGTCTCCATCGCTTTGTCCGGGCGCGGCCAGTTCGCCGCCACCGGCACAGGCATGGCGGTCAATTCGACCCTCGAGGGCGGCAAGATGACGGTGGTGGCCAAGATGTGCGGCGCGCTCGGGATGTGGGTGATCACGCCGCCGGGGACGTCCTTCACTTCGCTCGCCGACTTCAAGGGCAAGAAGGTCGCCTGCCTGCGCTATCCCTCGAACACCATCACCTCGCCGACTTTCGCGATGAAGAAGTTCGCCGCGATGGATCCCAAGGCCGACGGCGTGGAGTTCATCGAAGGCCCTCCGGGTTCCATCGTGGGGGCCGTGCGCGACAAGCGCGCCGACGTCGGTGTGGTGTTCGAGTGGGATGCGAGCATCGCGGCCCAGCAGGGGCTGCAGGTCGCGTACGGATTTGCCGAGCAGATGGGCCCGATCCTGCTGACCTCGGTGATGGTCAAGCGGGAGTATGTGGACGCCAACCCGGATCTCGTGCAGCGCTTCTGCAACGCCCTCGCGGCCTCGATGAAGCTCATCCGCGAAAACACGGCGGCCTACGTGAGCGCGATGGGGGCGGAGTTCTCCAACCTGGACCGCCCGGTGATCGAAGCGGGTTGCGCCCGCCTGCTCGCCACCCCGGGCTACGTGCCGCGCAATCCGATCGTCGACAAGGCCGAATGGGATGCCAGCGTCGCGCACGACTTCCTTGCCGGCACGATCCGCAAGCAGCTCGCCTTCGAGGAGATGGTCGACAACCGATTCGCGCAGAAGGCGACCGAAGCATTCGGCGTGGCGGGGTGAACACGATGGCCAGCACCGCTACCCGAATCGACGCGCCCCCGGCGCGCCGTGCTTCCTCCTCGCCGAGCACGGCGTCGAGGGTGCGGATCCCGATCTACCAGACCCTGCTGATCGCAGGCATCTTCATCCTGTGGGAGGTCCTCGTACGCACCGGCGTCGCTCCGGTGTACCTCTACGGTCAGCCTACCGGCATCCTGCAGAAGCTGATCGCGCTCACCACCAGCGGCGAGTTGTTCACCCATGTGGGGGCGACCGCCTTCGAGGCGATCCTGGGCTTCATCGTGGGAACCTCCCTGGGCAGCGCCACCGGGCTCGCGCTCTGGCTGTCGGACACGGTGGCGCGCATCCTGCGGCCGATCATCGTGGCCATCAACGGCGTACCCAAGATCGCCCTCGCACCGCTGGTGATCGTGTGGTTCGGGGTGGATATCGGAGCCAAGGTGGCGATCGCCGCCAGCCTTACCTTCATCGTCGCCCTCATCTCGGTCTATCAGGGCACGCAGGAGGTCGATCCCGACCTGGTGAAGCTGATGCGCTCGCTCGGCGCGCGTCGCCTGACGATCTGGCGAAAGGTCATCGTTCCCGGTGCCTCGCCCTGGATCCTCGCCACCATGCGCCTGAACATCGGTTTCGCGATGATCGGTGCGGTGGTCGGCGAGTACATCTCGGCCAAGGTCGGTCTCGGCTACTTCATCTACAACGCCGGCGCGCTCTACGACCTCAACTCGGTCTTCGTGGGCATTTTCTGCCTGATGGTCATGGCGCTGATTCTCGACTATCTGCTCGTCAAGGTCGAAGCGAGGTTCAAATGGTGAAGATCGGAAAGGAAGTGGTCCTCGAGGCGCGGGATGTCTCGATGACCTTCAATCAAGGCACCGAGCGCGAGGTGAACGTCTTTCGAGGCGTCAACTTCGAACTTCATGCCGGCGAGATCCTCGCCATCATCGGTCCGTCCGGTTGCGGCAAGTCCACGCTCTTCAACATCATCGCCGGCTTGCTCGAACCGACCGGGGGGGCGGTCCATGTGGACGGCGAGGTTGTCGACGGCGCACGCGGGCACGTCGGCTACATGCTGCAGAAGGACCTGCTCCTGCCTTGGCGGACCGTCATGGAGAACGTGACGCTCGGGCTCGAGGTCCGCGGAACCGACCCTGCGGTCGCCAAGGAGCGTGCGACAGGGCTAATCAGGAGCTACGGCCTGGCGGGCTTCGAGGCGGCCAAGCCGAGCTCGCTCTCCGGCGGCATGCGGCAGCGGGTCGCGTTCATGCGGACGCTGGCGCTGGACCCGAAGGTGATCCTGCTCGACGAGCCGTTTTCCGCGCTCGACTTCCAGACGCGGCTGGTCCTCCAGGGCGACGTCAAGCGGATCATCCGCGACCGCAACAAGTCGGCCATCCTGGTGACGCACGACATCGGCGAGGCGATCGCGATGGCGGATCGGGTACTCGTCCTCTCGCACCGGCCCAGTACGGTGAAGTCGATCTATCCGATCGATCTCGGTGTCGAAGGCGACGATCCGATCGCCCTGCGGCGCTCCACCAAGTTCAACGAGCACTTCGACGTGATCTGGAGCGATCTGGACATTCAGGTGTCGGCCACCGCCTGAGCGACCCGAGTGCGGGTGCCCGAATCGGAGAGCGTGTCGTCGAGGCGCGCTCTCCAGCGCCTGATCAATCCTGTGGAGACTTTGTCCTTCATGTTCGAGCTTCATCTCCAACCCGGCTGCCTGAGCCTCTCCCAGCTGCGCCAGGCCTGGCAGGAACCCGTGCGCGTGCGCCTCGCCGCCGAGGCCAGCGCGGCCATCGAGCGCAGCGTCGCCTGCGTGCGCCAGGTCATCGACGAGGACCGCACGGTCTACGGCATCAACACCGGCTTCGGCCTGCTCGCGCAGACCCGCATCGCGCGCGAGGACCTCGAGCTGCTGCAGCGCTCGCTGGTGCTGTCGCACGCGACCGGTATCGGCGAGGCGCTCGACGACGCCACCGTGCGCCTGATCCTGCTGCTCAAGGTCAATAGCCTGGCGCGCGGCTTCTCCGGTATCCGCCGCGAGGTCATCGACGCGCTGATCGCGCTGCTCGACGCCGAGGTCTACCCGCTGATCCCGGCCAAGGGCTCGGTGGGCGCCTCGGGCGACCTCGCGCCGCTCG
>JBEOKH010000186.1:0-2218 GCA_040275625.1 Thauera sp.
TGCTCGGCGACGAAGCGCGCCGACTGCACGAACATGCCGCCGGAGCCGCAGGCGGGGTCGAGGATGCGGCCGTGGAAGGGTTCGATGATTTCAGCGAGCAGCTTGACGATGCTGCTCGGCGTGTAGAACTCGCCACCACCCTGGCCTTCGGTCATCGCGAAGGCGCCGAGGAAGTATTCGTAGATGCGGCCGAAGGCGTCGTAGTCGAGCGTGGCCGGAATCTCGGAGACCTTCTTGAGCAGTTCCTTGAGCAGGGTGCTGGTGAACAGGTTGTAGGTCTTGGGCAGCACGCCGGCCAACTGCGGGTTGTGCTTCTCGATCTCGCGCATCGCCGCGTTGACCCTGGCGCCGATGTCGGCCACTTCGGGCAGCGTCAGCAGGTAGTCGAAGCGCGCCTCGGGGGCGAGGTAGAGGATGCCTTCGGCGTGGTAGGCGGCAGGTTCATCGACGCGGCTGCCGCGCCGGGATGTTGTTGCTCCGGCTTCGAGCCTGGTGCGCTGGATGGCAAAGCGGACTTCGGCAAAGCGCAGGAAGATCAGGCCGAGGATGGGGCCGGAGTATTCCTGCGCCTTGAGGCCGGAATTGGCGCGGAACTGGTCGGCGGCATCCCACAGGCGCTTTTCGAGCGAGGTGGAGGCGGCGTCTTTTTCGGGGGGCGCGATCCAGAGCATGGAGATGACAATCCGCGGAAAACGGCATTGTCCGGCAATTCGCACCCGAGAACAAAAGACACTTGGGCATGTTCGATGGCCATGGACGGCAATCCGCCACAACCAACCGCCAGTAGCCTGAAAGCACCACCTGGCGTAGCGCCGCAGTCGTGAGCAGGCGTTCAGCAAGCAGGGAAGCACGTCGAAACGCTGCGGGTGACTGTTCGACGCATCGGCGCAAGACAATTGGCCGTGGGTGTGCGGCGAGATGGTGTCCGAGATCAGAGAACCGTCTGGCTCACTGGCGGGGCACCGACGACCAGCGAGATCAACGCCGATGCCGATGCTCAGCCAAAGCCCGACCTTGCGGCTGCCGGCGGCCCTGCGCAGTTCGTCGCCGTCAGCGAAGGCCTCACCAGCGAATGCGGGTTTGAAAGCGCTGCGACGTTCCTGGGCGCGGTCGATTCGGATTGCTCGAATCTGCCTGCCATCTGCCGACTATCGCGCCGACAGCAAAAAGCCCGACCTCGTGAGCCGGGCTCTCTGCTTGATTCCGTGGTGGGTCGGGTGAGGCTCGAACTCACGACCAATGGATTAAAAGTCCAGTGCTCTACCGACTGAGCTACCGACCCCCGAAAAACGCCGAATTATAGGGAAGGGGCTTGGGCCTGTCAATGCGAGCGGACGAGAAGCAGCGCTTGACTGCCGGCTTGAGTGGCGGTGCTCTGGCGGTTCCTGCGGAGCTTGCCGTTGCCTTGCCAGGTGTGTTCGGAGCGGCGTCAGGTCTGTGAAAATCACCGCTGGCGCCGGCTGTGTGGTGATGCGGCCTGGCAAGCTCCCACCCTGAAGCATCCGGCCGTTGCCATTAGTCCGTCCCGCCCGAAAAAAAGGGCGCCACAGGGGCGCCCCAAGGGGAGAGAGCTCGGTTTGGCAGAGCGGCTCAGTAGTGGTACGCCGACTCGCCGTGTGAGGTGATGTCGAGGCCTTCGCGCTCCTCGTCTTCCGGTACCCGCAGGCCGATCAGCATGTCGACCAGTTTGAACGCCACCAGGGAAACGACACCCGACCAGACGATTACCGTCCCGACGCCCCACAACTGGCTGATCACCTGTGCGCCCATGTCGTATTCGCCGACCGCGTTGGTGACGTAGTCATAGACACCGGTGCCGCCAAGCGAGGGCGCCGCGAACACGCCGGTCAGGATCGCGCCGAGCATGCCGCCGACGCCATGCACACCGAAGACGTCGAGCGAGTCGTCGGCGCCGAGCACGTGCTTCAGGCCATTGACGCCCCACAGGCAGATCACGCCCGCCAGCAGGCCGATGGCGATGGCGCCCATCACGCCGACGAAGCCGGCCGCCGGGGTGATTGCCACCAGGCCCGCCACCGCTCCGGACGCAGCGCCGAGCATCGACGGCTTGCCCTTGAGAATCCATTCGGCGAGCATCCAGGACAGCGTCGCACAGGCCGTCGCCACCCAGGTGTTGACCATCGCCAGCGCCGAGCCACCACTTGCTTCGAGCGCCGAGCCGGCGTTGAAGCCGAACCAGCCGAACCACAGCAGCGAA
>JBEOKH010000187.1:0-26128 GCA_040275625.1 Thauera sp.
CGGCCGCCGTGCGCGCCTTGCGCGCGGCGCCGATGAGCCACGACCTGCAGATCGCCGACTATTGATGCTGCGGTCGCGCCCTCACGCAACAGAGTGACCTGCGCGTTGCCGCGGCGCTTCGTGAAATGCGCGCGCCTTGCACTGCTCCTGCACGGAACTGCTGCCGTGCGGGACGTCCCGAACGAGCGGTGCAGGCGGTGAGCATGGGCGACCCTGCGGCGGGTGTGGCTCCGGCTTATTGCCCCGCGCCGAGCAGGCGGGCGCGCTCGAGCGTGGCCTTGCGTGCGTCCGCGTCGGGTCGGGCGATCTCCAGCCAGTTGCCGAGGTGGCTGCGGACCAGTGCGGCGAGGCCCTCGATCCAGTCGTGACGCTCGTTCAGGCAGGGTATGTAGTGGAAGGTGTGGCCGCCCTTCCCGAGGAAGGCCTCCTTGCACTCGAGCGCGATCTCCTCCAGCGTTTCCAGGCAGTCGGCGACGAAACCGGGACACATCACGTCGACCCGGCGCACGCCCTGTGCGGCGAGGTGCTCGAGCGTGGGTTGGGTGTAGGGCTTGAGCCACTCCGCCTTGCCGAAGCGCGACTGGAAGGTGACCAGCACACGCTCGCGCGCCACGCCCAGACCCTCCGCCACCAGGCGGCCGGTCCTGTGGCATTCGCAGTGATAGGGGTCGCCGAGATCGAGCGAGCGCCGCGGCACGCCATGAAAGCTAAGCAGCAGGCGCTCCGGTTCGCCGTGGGCCTGCCAGTGCTCGCGTACGCTGCGCACGAGCGCGGCGATGTAGCCCGGATGGTCGTTGAAGTCGCGCACGAATCGCATCTCGGGCTGGTTGCGCCAGCGCGCGAGGCAACGTCCGACCTCGTCGGTGACCGTCGCAGTCGTGCTGGCGGAATACTGCGGATACATCGGCACCACCAGGATACGGGTGCAGCCGCGCGCGCGCATTGCATCGAGGGTGTCGCCGATCGAGGGCGCGCCGTAGCGCATCGCGAAATCGACGTCGAGGTCGTCGTGGCCGGCCTTGGCGAGGTAAGCGGCAAGCAGCTTGCTCTGGCGCATGGTGTGCACCATCAGCGGCGAGCCCTCATCGGTCCAGATGCTGGCGTATTTCTTCGCCGAAGCCTTGGGGCGGGTATTGAGGATGATGCCGTTGAGGATCAGCCACCAGACCGCACGCGGGATCTCGACCACGCGCGGGTCGGACAGGAACTGCTTGAGGTAGGGGCGCAGCGCTGCCGCAGTCGGTGCGGCGGGTGTGCCGAGGTTGACCAGCAGCACACCCGTGCGGGCGGCGCGATCGTGGCGGAAGGCGGGTTCGGGCCGGTAGCGGGACATCGGGATCCTTGTTGCGAGGGGCCGGAGCAGACTCCGGGCCCGGCTTCAGTGCCGGGAGGAAAGGGCGTTCGACAGCAGCCTGGCGGTGATGTCGACGATCGGAATGACGCGGTCGTAAGCCATGCGGGTGGGACCGATGACGCCGAGCGAGCCCACAACCTGGCCGTCGACCTCGTAGGGTGCGGTGATCACGCTGCAGCCGTCGAGCGGGGCGAGACCCGACTCGCCGCCGATGTAGATCTGCACGCCCTCGGCGCGGTTGGACAGATCGAGCAACTGGATCAGGCTGGTGCGCTGCTCGAAGAGCTTGAACAGTTCGCGCAGCCGCGACATGTTCGAGGACAGGTCGTCGATGTCGAGCAGGTTGGTCTCGCCCGAGATGACATAGCTCGCGGCGTCGTCCTCGGCCGCCTCGGTGCCGGCGTCGACCGTGGCGGTCATCAGTTCGGTCATGTCGCTGCGCAGTTGCCGAAGCTCGTCGCCGAGCCGGCGGCGGATCTCCTCGAACGAGAGGCCGGCGAGGTGCTCGTTCAGATAGGCGGCGGCGCCGTTGAGTTCGGCGGTGGTGTAGCTGCGGCGGGTAAGCAGCAGCCGGTTCTGCACGTCACCGCCGGTGGTGACGATGATCAGCAGGATGCGGTTCTCCGCCAGGCTGATGAACTCGAGCTGGCGGATGCGCACCGCGTCCCGGCGCGGTGCCACCACCACGCCGGCGAACTGGGTGAGTTCGGAAAGCAGGTGCGAGGCCGAACTGATCAGGCGCTGCGGCTGGTCAGGCAGGAACTGGCCCTCAAGGGCGCGCACGCGGGCATTCTCGAGCGGCTGCACGGTGAGCAGCGAATCGACGAAGAAGCGGTAGCCGCGGGCGGTCGGGATGCGCCCGGCCGAAGTGTGCGGGCTGGCGATGAAGCCCATTTCCTCGAGATCGCTCATCACGTTGCGCACGGTGGCGGGGGACAGCTCGAGCCCGGAGTAGCGCGACAGCGCGCGCGAGCCGACCGGCTGGCCGTCCGCGATGTAGCGTTCGATCAGGGTCTTGAGCAGGAACTGTGAGCGGGCGTCGAGCTGATTCATGGTGGCCTGGGGGCGAGATGCCGATTCTATGGGAAGCACGCGCGGACTGGCCACTGCGTGCAGGCTGCACGCGCCAAGCGCATGGGCGATTGTGGTTTAATCGACGCTCATGAGCACGCAATTCAGGACGCTTGCCCTCATCGGCAAATATCAGAGCCCCGACGTCGCCGAGTCGGTGCTGTCGATCGCCCGTTTTCTGCGCAACCGCGCCCTGGCGGTGTTGATCGAGCAGGGCACCGCGAGTTCCATCGGCGGTGCACGCGATTTTCCGGTCGCCAGCTACGAGCACATCGGCGCGAGCGCCGACCTCGCGGTGGTCATCGGCGGCGACGGCACCATGCTGCACACCGCGCGCCGGTTGATCGAGCACGGGGTGCCGCTGGTAGGGGTGAACCTCGGTCGTCTCGGCTTCCTGACCGACATCGCGCGGACCTCGGCGACCGAGCGCCTCGGCGAGATCCTCGACGGCGCCTATGCCGAGGAAGAGCGCTTCATGCTCGATGTCGAGGTGCTGCGCAGCGGCGAGCGGGTGTTCCACACCCTGGCGCTCAACGACGTGGTCGTGAACAAGGGTGATCTCGGGCGCATGATCGAGTTCGAGCTGTCGATCGACGGCGAGTTCGTGTACACCCAGCGCTCGGACGGCATGATCGTGTCCACTCCGACCGGTTCCACCGCCTACGCGCTGTCTGCCAACGGCCCGATCCTGCATCCGAGCGTGGGTGGCATCGCGTTGGTACCGCTGTGTCCGCATGCGCTTACCGCGCGCCCGATCACGCTGCCCGACACCTGCCGCATTGACATCGCGCTGTTGCCGCCGCACGACGCCCGCGTGCACTTCGATGGACAGACCCGCTTCGAGCTGCGCGCTGGCGACTGCGTGCGCCTGACGCGTTCAAGCCGCAGCCTGCGTCTGCTCCACCCCAAGGGCTACTCCTATTTCGCCATGCTGCGCCAGAAGCTGCACTGGAGCGCGGCACCGCGCGTGTGAGCGATTGCAGCCCACGCCTGCCGCCCGACTCCTCCCGGCGCGTCCATCTCCGTTCACTTCCGACCCACGCCTGCCGCCGCCATGCTCCGCAGCCTGACCATCCGTGACTTCGTCATCGTCGATCGCCTCGAACTCGAGTTCGCCGCCGGGTTCGGCGCCCTCACCGGGGAGACCGGCGCGGGCAAGTCGATCCTGCTCGATGCGCTCGGGCTGGCGCTCGGCGGTCGCGGCGAGGCGGCGATGGTGCGGACCGGCCGCGAGCGCGCTGACGTTGCCGCCGAGTTCGACCTTCCGGCGGGCGACGGTTTCGCAGCCTGGCTGGCGGAGCAGGGCTTGCCGGCCGAGGAGGGGGCGATGATCCTGCGCCGTACGATCGATGCGAGTGGGCGTAGCAGGGCCTGGATCAACGGTGTTTCGGCGACCCTGGCCCAGTTGCGCGCCGCTGGTGAGTGGCTGGCCGACATCCACGGCCAGCATGCCCACCACGCGCTGCTGCGCGCCGACGCGCAGCGCATGCTGCTCGACGCACAGGCCGGCACCGGCGCGCTCGCCGCCGAAGTCGCCGCGCTGCATCGTGAATGGCAGCGCGTGCTGCGCCTGCAGCGTGAGGCCGAGGTCGACTCGGCGAGTTCGGCGCGCGAGCGCGAGCTGCTCGCGTGGCAACTCAGTGAGCTCGAGCAGGTCGGTTTCGATGCCGACGAATGGGCAGAGATCAACGTCGAGCAAGGTCGTCTCGCGCACGCGGCGAGCCTGATCGAGGGGGCGGAAGAGGCGCTCGCTGCGCTCGGCGAGGGCGAGCTGGCCGTGTGTGCGGTGCTCGGCCGGCTCGACGGCCGCATCGCCGCTCTGGCCGGCTACGATGCCGCGCTGGCTGATGTACGAGAGCTGATCGGCGCCGCCGCGATCCAGGCCGACGAGGCCCTCCATGCGCTGCGTCGCTACCGCGATCGCCTCGATCTCGACCCGCAGCGCCTGGCGGAGGTCGACCGCCGCATCGCTGCGGTCATGGAGGTGGCGCGCAAGCACCGCGTCCAGCCCGACGATCTGCCCGGGCTCGTGCAGCAGTGGCGCACGCGTCTCGATACCCTGGAGGCCACCGCGGACCCGGCGCGCCTTGCTGCTGCAGCTGCCGAGGCACAAGCGGCGTTCGCGCGCGCGGCGGGGAAACTCTCGGCAGCGCGGGCGCCGGCAGCGCGCCGCCTGGCGGACGAGATCACCGCGGCGATGCAGGACCTCGCCATGGCGGGGGGGCGCTTCGAGGTCGCGCTCGAGCCCTGTGCGCCGTCCGCGGCCGGGGTCGAGGTGGTCGAGTTCCGTGTCGCGGCGAACCCGGGGCAGGCCGTGCGCAGCCTCGCCAAGGTCGCCTCCGGGGGTGAGTTGTCGCGCATCGGCCTGGCGATCCAGGTCATCACCAGCCGCGACAGCGCCGTGCCGACGCTGATCTTCGACGAGGTCGATGTGGGGATCGGCGGTCGCGTCGCCGAGATCGTCGGCAAGCTGCTCGCGCGCCTCGGGCGCGACCGTCAGGTGCTGTGCGTGACCCACCTGCCGCAGGTCGCCGCGTGTGCCGACTGGCAGTGGCGGATCGCCAAGCATGAGCGCGGCGGCGAGACCTTGAGCGATGTGACTGCGCTCGACGGTACGGCGCGCGTGGAAGAGATTGCCCGCATGCTGGGCGGTGTGAGCATCACCGCCACGACCCGCGAGCATGCCGCGGAGATGCTCGGCCAACGTTGAGGGGGTATGCGGTGCGACGACCTGCCCGCGCACGGGCGGTAACGGGCGGCCATGGGCGGCGCCTGCGCCGTGTGGCGGATCAGTCTTCGCGCTCGCGATTGGGGCAATTCTCTCGTGTGCAGTCGGCGTAGATGTAAAGCGCGTGCTCGCGGATCGCGAAGCCACGCTCCTGCGCGATCTGGTTCTGGCGGCGCTCGATCTCGGCGTCGAAGAACTCCTCGACCTTGCCGCACTGCATGCACACGAGGTGGTCGTGATGACCGCCCTCGTTGAGTTCGAAGACCGCCTTGCCCGATTCGAAGTAATGGCGCTCGAGCAGCCCTGCCTGTTCGAACTGCGTCAGCACTCGATAGACGGTGGCCAGCCCGATGTCCATGCCGTCGGTCATCAGGGCACGGTAGACGTCTTCCGCGGTCAGGTGGCGCTGTTCCGAGCTCTGGAAGAGGTCGAGGATCTTGAGGCGCGGGTAAGTCGCCTTGAGACCGATGCTTTTCAGGTTCCGGGAGTTGTCGGACATGGCGTCTGGAAAGGGGTGGAAGGGAGGTGACCGGGCGCGGACGCGGGCACCATGGGTTCCCGGCGTGCGGCCCGGGGGGTGGGAGCGGCAGGTGCCGCGCAGCTCTCCGAGCGCCGCATAACGTGCCTATGTTATATTTTTTGCCCCTTACTGAGAACTGCGACTCCGGTCGCATCCAGGCGCCCACTATCTCATGCGTTCCCTCCTCGCTGCGCTCCTTGTGTCTTCCGGCCTGCTTTCGGGCTGCTCCTTTGATTCACTGGTCGGCTTTGTCGACCCTTACCGGATCGATGTCCGCCAGGGCAACTATGTCGATCAGGACATGATTGCGCAACTTCGGCGCGGCATGACGCGCGACCAGGTGCGCTTCGTGCTCGGTTCGCCGCTGGTGGTCGACATGTTCCGCAAGGACCGCTGGGACTACGTGTATCGCTTCCGTCCGGGGAGCGGAGAGCCCCAGCAGCGCATGATTGCGCTGTTCTTCGACGGCGACGTGCTCGATCGCATCGAGGGGGATATCGCCGCAGCGACCGGTGAGCCGACTATCGACGCGCAGCCGCGCTCGCGGGTCGTCGAGATCCTGCCCGCCGCCGGGCGCTGAGGCCGGCGCAACCAACGATTCCAGGCCCGCCGGCGCTGCGGGCCGCTCTTTTGCAGGAAACCAAATCGATGTCCCAGATTCGAGTCGCGATCGCCGGTGCGTCCGGGCGCATGGGCAGAATGCTGATCGAGGCCGCGCTGAAGGAAGAGGGCGTCGTCCTCGCTGCTGCGTTCGACCGCAGCGGTACGCCCTTCATCGGCCGCGACGCCGGCGAGATGGTCGGCGTGGCCACCGGGGTGTTCATCACCGACGACGCTACGGCGGCGATTGCCGCCGCCGACTGCGTGATCGATTTCACCCGTCCGGAAGGTACGCTGGTCCACCTCGCGCTCGCGCGTGCGGCGGGCAAGGCGATGGTGATCGGTACCACCGGCTTCGACGCCGCCGCCAAGGCGGCGATTGCCGCCGCTGCCGAGCATGTTCCAGTGGTGTTCGCGCCCAACATGGCGGTGGGGGTGAATGCGGTGTTCCGCCTGCTCGAGGTTGCCGCACGCATCCTCTCCGAAGGCTACGACATCGAGGTCATCGAGGCTCATCACCGCTTCAAGGTCGATGCGCCTTCGGGCACTGCGCTGCGCATGGGCGAGGTGGTTGCCCGCGAGCTCGGGCGCGACCTCGAAACCTGCGCGGTTTACGCCCGTGAGGGTCATACCGGCGAGCGCCGCGCCGACACCATCGGCTTTTCGACGATCCGTGGCGGCGACGTCGTCGGTGATCATACGGTGCTGTTCGCCGGTATCGGCGAGCGCATCGAGATCACTCACAAGTCGGGCAGCCGCATGCCTTACGCGCTCGGGTCGATGCGTGCGGCGCGCTTTCTTGGCGGGCGCGCCAGCGGGCTCTACGACATGCAGGACGTCCTCGGCCTGCGCTGAGCGGCGACCATGAGCGGCGGAGCCGACGCGCCCGGGAACTCAGTCGAGCCCGGGCTCAAGGGGGAAGTGCTGGCGCGTTTGCGTGCCGAGCGCGAACTGGCGCTGCGCAGCCTGGCGCGCGCGCGTCGGCACCTCGATCTCGTGTCCGCGAATGCGGGCGCCGGGGTCTGGCACATGGATCTGCTCGGCGGCGGCATCCGCCTCGACGAGCGTTGGCGAGGCCTGCTCGGCTACGGCGCGCAAGGCGATGCCGACTGGATGGCGCTGCTCGATGACGAGGGGCGTGGCACACTGGAGAAGGCGCTGCGCGTGCATCTCCACGGCGAGGCGTCCGAGCTGCGCGCCGAGATCCGCATTCGCGCGCAGGATGGAAGCTGGCACTGGATGGAGGTGTGCGGCAATGCCGGCGGACAGCTCGACGATGGCCGCTGGTCGCGCGTCGAAGGCACCTACCGCGACGTCACCGAGCGCAAGCTGCGCGAACTCGAGCTGCTCGAGGCCAAGGAGGCGGCGGAGGCGGCGAGCCGGGCGAAGGGCGATTTCCTCGCCAACATGAGCCACGAGATCCGCACCCCGATGAATGGCATCATCGGCATGACCGACCTGCTGCTCGACTCGGACATCGCCGGCGAGCAACGCGATTACCTGCTCACGGTCAAGTCCTCGGCCGAGGCGCTGCTTACGATCATCAACGACATCCTCGATTTTTCCCGCATCGAAGCCGGGCGGCTGAGCGTCGAGGAGATCGATTTTTCCCTTGCCTCGGTGGTCTCCGAGACCTGTCGCGCACTCGCGCTGCGCGCCGCGCAGAAGGGCCTGGAACTCTATTACGACGTGGCGCCCGACGTGCCCGCGGTGTTGCGCGGTGATCCGACGCGGCTGCGCCAGATCCTCGTGAACCTGATCGGCAACGCGATCAAGTTTACCGAGGGTGGCGAAGTCGAGGTCCGCGTGCGCTGCAGCGAGCGGAGCGGTCCCACGACCGTGGTCGAGTTCACCGTCCGCGATACCGGCTGTGGCATCGCTGCCGAAAAGCAGGAGGCGATCTTCGGTGCGTTCTCGCAGGCTGACAACTCGACCACACGCAAATACGGTGGAACCGGCCTGGGGTTGGCGATCTCGCGTCAGCTCGTCGAGCTGATGCGCGGCCAGATCAGCGTCCGCAGCGCGCCCGGCGAGGGCAGCAGCTTCGCGTTCAGTCTGCCGCTCGGCGTGGTGGCGGATGCGCAGCCGCGCAGAGCAGGCACGCTTGGCGGCGCGCGCGTGCTGGTGGCGACCGCCAATGCGGCTTTCGGAGGCTTCCTGTGCGCCATGCTGCAGGCCGTCGGCCTGCGCGCGGAAGCGGCGTGCGGTGGCGACGCGACGGTGGAGGCGCTGCGTCTGGCGGCCGGCGGCACCGATCCGTTCGCGTTCCTGCTCATGGACGCGAGCCTGCGCGAGCCCGGCGGGTTCGCGCTCGCGCAGCGCTTTGCCGAAGCCTGGCCGCGGCCGCAACGCATCATCCCGATGATGGCCAGCCATTCGCAGCGCAACGACGCCCAGCGCTGCGAGGAGATCGGGCTGGGATTCCGGCTGGCGAAGCCGTTCTCGGCCGAGGACCTGCTCGACGTGCTGCAGATGGCGCAAGGTGGGCTGCGGGCAGCGGACGGGATCGATGCTCCGGTGTTCAGGCTCGCGCCCGTCGAACTGCTGTCCGGTGACCTGCCGGAGGGTGGAGGCGGGCGGACGCTCGAGGTCCTTGTGGTCGAGGACAACCCGGTCAATCAAACCGTCGCCCAGCGCATGCTCGAGCACGCCGGTCATTCGGTGACCCTCGCCAACAATGGCGAGGAGGCGCTCGAGGCGATCGACGCGCGCCGTTTCGACGTGGTGCTGATGGATGTGCAGATGCCGGTGATGGGCGGCATCGAGGCCACGCAGGCGATCCGAGCGCGCGAGGCGCGCCGCAGCTGGGTGCTCGAGGGGGACTGGAAGCCGGTGCCGATCGTCGCGATGACCGCCCACGCCATGGAGGGTGATCGCCGGCGCTGCCTCGAGGCCGGCATGGACGACTACGTGGCCAAGCCGATTCATCCCGGGGACTTGTTCGCTGCGATCGGGCGCGTGACCGGGCTCGCGGGCGATGACGAAGTGGACGGCGACATGACGCTGCTCGACCTCGACGAGGCGGATCGCCGGCGCATTGCCTGCCTCGACGAAGCGCGGGCGATGTTCGATGGCGACGACAGTGTGGTCGCGCAACTGGTGGCGGTCTTCCTGCGTGAGCATCCGCGCACCGTCCGCGAGTTGCAGGAGGCGGCGGCATCGATGGACCATGCGCGTTTGCGCGAGCTGGGGCATGCGGTCAAGGGCTCGGTGAGCGTGTTCTCGGCACAACGTGCGGTGGAGGCGGCGTGCCGGCTGGAGGACATGGCGGCACGCCAGGATGCACGTGCGCTCACCAGTCAGGCGGGTTTGCTGGTGCGCGAACTGGAACTCCTCGCCAAGGCGCTGCGTGAGGCGTGATCCCGCGGACAGGGGCGTCCGCACGTTCACGCACTCGGCGGCCGCGGTGCAAGCCGCCGGTTGCGGCGGCAGGGATGTCTGCGGGTGAACGAAGCAGCGCTGGGCCTGCGCTGCCCCGACGAAAATTCGTGGGGTCCCGGCCTTCTCGGTGGCTGTACGTGTCGTGAGCCCGCAGCCGGTTTGCCTTGAATCGCCGAAAAATATAAAATAACAAGGTTTTCGAAGCGGGATCGGCCCGGAGGCCCGTCCCGCTTTTTGCACATATCGGGCGCGCCGCTCGCGTGTCCGCCAGATTTTTCCAGCAGATTCCAGGAGCTTCTCGTGAGTGCATTCCCGCCCGCCCTTCTTGCGCTTGCCGACGGAACGGTCTTCCACGGCAAGGGTATCGGCGCGGTTGGCAGCACGGTCGGCGAGGTCGTGTTCAACACCTCGATGTCGGGTTATCAGGAAATCCTGACCGACCCGAGCTATTGCCGCCAGATCGTCACCCTGACCTATCCGCACATCGGCAACACCGGCATCAATCCCGAGGACGTCGAATCTGTCCGTGTCCAGGCGGCCGGTCTGGTCATCCGTGACCTGCCCATCCTGCCGTCCAACTTTCGCATGGCCCAGCGCCTCGACGCCTACCTCAAGGCCGAGAATGTCGTCGCGATTGCCGGGCTCGACACCCGCAAGCTCACCCGCGTGCTGCGCGAGAAGGGCGCACAGGCTGGCTGCATCGTCACCGCGGCCGAGGGCGAGGCGCTCAATGTCGAAGCGGCGATCGCTTCGGCACGCGCCTTCCCCGGCCTGGCCGGCATGGATCTCGCCAAGGTCGTCAGCGCCACCGAGCGCTACACCTGGAAGCAGGGCGAGTGGGCGCTGGAGGGGGGCTATGGAGACCGCATCGACGGCCGTTTCCATGTCGTCGCCTATGATTTCGGCATCAAGTACAACATCCTTCGCATGCTCGCCGAGCGCGGCTGCCGCCTCACCGTGGTCCCGGCGCAGACGCCTGCTGCCGAGGTGCTGGCGCTCAATCCGGACGGCGTGTTCCTGTCCAACGGCCCGGGCGATCCCGAGCCCTGCGACTATGCGATTGCGGCCATCCGCGAGCTCATCACCGCGCGCGTGCCCACCTTCGGCATCTGCCTTGGCCACCAGTTGCTGGCGCTGGCGTCCGGCGCGAAGACCCTGAAGATGAAGTTCGGCCACCACGGCGCGAACCACCCGGTCAAGGATCTCGAGAGCGGTCAGGTACTGATCACCAGCCAGAACCACGGCTTCGCGGTCGATCCGGCGACGTTGCCGGCCAACCTGCGGGTGACCCACCAGTCGTTGTTCGATGGCTCCAATCAGGGTATTGCGCGCACCGACGCGCCGGCCTTCTCTTTCCAGGGGCACCCGGAAGCGAGCCCTGGCCCGCATGACGTCGCCTACCTGTTCGACCGCTTCATCGGTCTGATGGAAGTGGCGGCCAGGTAGCACGGCGTGCGGCGGGCCGCGGCCCGCCGTCGCAGTCTTTTTGGACGTGCGCGCGACCCGCGCGGCGTCGACGAATCACCGAGGCAAGACAATGCCGAAACGTACAGACATCAAGAGCATCCTGATCATCGGCGCCGGCCCGATCATCATCGGCCAGGCCTGCGAATTCGACTACTCCGGCGCCCAGGCCTGCAAGGCCCTGCGCGAGGAAGGCTACAAGGTCATCCTGGTCAACTCGAACCCGGCGACGATCATGACCGACCCTGAAACGGCCGACGTCACCTACATCGAGCCGATCACCTGGCAGGTGGTTGAGCGCATCATCGACAAGGAACGCCCCGACGCAATCCTGCCGACCATGGGCGGCCAGACCGCGCTCAATTGCGCGCTCGACCTCGGCCGCCATGGCGTGCTCGCCAAGTATGACGTCGAGCTGATCGGCGCCTCCGAAGAAGCGATCGACAAGGCCGAGGACCGCCTCAAATTCAAGGATGCCATGACCCGGATCGGCCTCGGTTCGGCGCGTTCGGGCATCGCCCACAGCGTCGAAGAGGCGCTGCAGGTGCAGGGCGGCATCGGCTTCCCGGTCATCATCCGTCCGAGCTTCACGCTCGGTGGCACCGGCGGCGGCATCGCCTACAACATGGAAGAGTTCCAGGAGATCTGCAAGCGCGGTCTCGAGGCGAGCCCGACCAACGAGTTGCTGATCGAGGAGTCGCTGCTCGGCTGGAAGGAATACGAGATGGAAGTCGTGCGCGACCGCGCCGACAACTGCATCATCGTCTGCTCCATCGAGAACATCGACCCGATGGGCGTGCACACCGGCGATTCGATCACCGTGGCGCCGGCGCTGACGCTGACCGACAAGGAATACCAGATCATGCGCAACGCCTCGATCGCGGTGCTGCGCGAGATCGGCGTCGAGACCGGCGGCTCCAACGTCCAGTTCGCCATCAACCCCGACGACGGCCGCCTCGTCGTCATCGAGATGAACCCGCGCGTGTCGCGCTCCTCTGCGCTCGCCTCCAAGGCCACCGGCTTCCCGATCGCCAAGGTCGCCGCCAAGCTGGCGGTGGGCTACACGCTTGACGAGCTCCGCAACGACATCACCGGGGGCGCGACGCCGGCTTCCTTCGAGCCCTCGATCGACTACGTCGTCACCAAGATCCCGCGCTTCGCGTTCGAGAAGTTCCCGCAGGCCAACGACCGCCTGACCACGCAGATGAAGTCGGTGGGCGAGGTCATGGCGATGGGGCGCAGCTTCCAGGAATCCTTCCAGAAGGCGCTGCGCGGTCTGGAAGTGGGGGCCTACGGTCTGGATGAGATCGAGGCCGACAGTGCCGACCTCGAGCACGAATTGTCGAGCGCCGGCCCGCAGCGCATCTGGTACGTTGGCCAGGCCTTCCGCGAATGCATGAGCCTCGAGCAGGTGCACAACCTGACCAGGATCGACCCCTGGTTCCTCGCCCAGATCGAGGACATCGTGCTGTCCGAAAAGGCGCTCGCCGGCCGTTCGCTGAAAGCGCTGCAAGCGCCCGAGCTGCGCGAGCTCAAGCGCAAGGGCTTCTCCGATCGCCGCCTGGCCAAGTTGCTCGGTGCCGATGAGACCGCGGTGCGCCTGCACCGTCATACGCTCGGTGTGCGCCCGGTGTTCAAGCGTGTGGACACCTGCGCGGCCGAGTTCGCCACTTCCACCGCCTACATGTACTCCTCGTACGAGGAAGAGTGTGAGGCGCGCCCGACCGACAAGAAGAAGATCATGGTGCTCGGCGGCGGTCCGAACCGCATTGGCCAGGGCATCGAGTTCGACTACTGCTGCGTCCATGCCGCACTCGCGCTGCGCGAAGACGGCTACGAGACCATCATGGTCAACTGCAACCCGGAGACCGTGTCCACCGACTACGACACCTCCGATCGCCTGTACTTCGAGCCGATCACGCTCGAGGACCTGCTCGAGATCGTGCATGTCGAGAAGCCGGTCGGCGTCATCGTGCAGTTCGGCGGCCAGACCCCGCTCAAGCGTGCCCAGGCGCTGCAGGACAACGGCGTGCCGATCATCGGCACCAGCCCGGACATGATCGACGCCGCCGAAGACCGCGAGCGCTTCCAGCAGCTGCTCAACGAGCTCGGCCTCAAGCAGCCGCCCAACCGCACCGCACGCACGCCCGAGGCGGCGGTGCGCCTCGCGGCCGAGATCGGCTATCCGCTGGTCGTGCGTCCCAGCTACGTGCTTGGCGGTCGCGCGATGGAGATCGTCCATGAGCAGAAGGATCTCGAGCGCTACATGCGCGAAGCGGTAAAGGTCTCCAACGAGTCTCCGGTGCTGCTCGACCGCTTCCTCAACGACGCCACCGAGGTCGACGTCGATGCGCTGTCCGACGGCGAGCAGGTCATGATCGGCGGCATCATGGAGCACATCGAGCAGGCCGGCGTGCACTCGGGCGACTCGGCGTGCTCGCTGCCGCCCTACACGCTGTCGGCCAGGCTGCAGGACGAGCTGCGCCGCCAGACCGAGGCGATGGCGCGCGCGCTCAAGGTGGTCGGGCTGATGAACGTCCAGTTCGCGATCCAGGGCGAAGGTGACAACGCGGTGGTCTACGTGCTGGAAGTGAACCCGCGCGCATCGCGCACGGTGCCCTTCGTGTCCAAGGCCTGCTCGCTGCCGCTGGCCAAGATCGCGGCGCGCTGCATGGCCGGCCAGACGCTGGCCGAGCAGGGCGTGACCGGTGAGGTCGTGCCGCCGTACTACTCGGTCAAGGAGGCGGTGTTCCCGTTCGTCAAGTTCCCGGGCGTGGATACCATTCTCGGCCCCGAGATGAAGTCGACCGGCGAGGTCATGGGGGTCGGCCGCAGCTTCGCCGAAGCCTTCGTCAAGAGCCAGATCGGCGCCGGCGTGCGCCTGCCGACTTCGGGGACGGTGTTTATCAGCGTGCGTCCGTCGGACAAGCCGGTTGCGGTCGAGGTCGCGCGCGAACTCCACGAGCTCGGTTTCGCGCTGGTCGCCACGCGCGGTACCGCGGCGGCGATCGAGGCGCGCGGGATCCCGGTCGCCGTGGTCAATAAGGTCAATGAAGGCCGCCCGCATATCGTCGACCTGATCAAGAACGAGGAGATCGTGCTGGTCATCAACACCGTCGACGAGAAGCGCCAGGCGATTGCCGACTCGCGTTCCATCCGCACCAGCGCGCTCGCCGCCAAGGTGTCGATCTTCACCACCATCGAGGGGGCACGCGCCGCGTGCATGGGCATGCGCCACCTCTCCGGTGGCCTCGAGGTTTATTCCGTGCAGGCCCTGCACGCCGAACTGAATCAGCAAGCATGAACAAGACCCCGCTCACCGTCGCCGGCGCCGAGAAGCTTCGCACCGAGCTTCATCGCCTGAAAACCGTCGAACGCCCCAGCGTGATTGCCGCGATCGCCGAGGCGCGCTCGCACGGCGACCTGTCCGAGAACGCCGAGTATGAGGCGGCCAAGGATCGCCAGGGCTTTATCGAAGGGCGGATCATGGAGGTCGAGAGCAAGCTCGCCAACGCCCAGATCATCGACCCCACGCTGCTTGATGCCGATGGTCGTTGTGTGTTCGGCGCCACGGTCGCGCTCGAGGACCTGGATTCCGGCCAAACCGTCACCTATCAGATCGTCGGTGACGACGAGGCCGACATCAAGGACAGCAAGATCTCGATCAGCTCGCCGATCGCACGTGCGCTGATCGGCAAGTACGCGGGCGACGTCGCCGAGGTGAAGGCGCCCGGCGGTGTGCGCGAATACGAGGTGATTGACGTCCGTTACATCTGACCTGTTGCAAGAGCGGGGCAGGCCGCGCTCACGGCATTTCGGCCGTGCAGTCAGCGGCGCGCCGGGTACGATCCCGGTTGTCGCCGCCCCTGCAGGAGGGCAAAGGCGGTGCGTGGCACCGCCCATTCGTTTCAGCGCGCCGCTGCTGTGGCGTGTCCTGTTTCAGCGTCCGCGCGAGCCGCTGCCGGCGCTGCGTCCGCGTGCCGCAGGACTGCGCGCCGGTGAGCGGCGCGACTCGGCGCTCGCCTTGGCGAGTGCGGCGCGGCGGGCCGCGGCTGCGAAGGCGGCGGCCGATTTTGCGGTTGCCGCGCGTGCAGGCTTTTTCTCGGCCACTGCGACGGGCTTGTCTTCCTCGCGGCGCGTGCGCCAAACGACGAGGATGCTGCCGATGTGCTGAACCGGTTCCGCGTCGAGGGCAGCACACAACTCCCGCATCAGCAGCTCGCGCTGCTCGCGTTCGGCGCCCTGAACCTTCACCTTGATCAGTTCGTGCGCTTGCAGCGCGCGCTCGATCTCGGCGAGCACGCTGGGTGCGAGGCCGTTTCCGGCGACGGTGACGACGGGGTTGAGGTGGTGGGCGCGGGCGCGCAGGTCGCTGCGCGCGGCCGGGGTAAGCTCGGTCATTGCAATTCTCTTGATGGGTGAAGCCCGGGACGCGGATTCTACTCCGTGAGCGCCCGGGATGGCCGCGAACGGGGGCCGGAGGACAGGATGAAGAAGAACAAGACCAGTCGTGCCTGGGTGCACGACCACGTGAACGATCCCTGGGTGCAGCGCGCCCAGGCCGACGGCTACCGTTCGCGGGCGGCCTACAAGTTGCTTGAGATCGACGAGCGCGATCATCTGCTGCGCCCGGGCGCAGTGGTGGTGGATCTCGGCGCCGCGCCCGGCTCTTGGTGCCAGGTTGCTGTCAAGCGCGGCGGTCCGAAGGCGCGCATCTTCGCGCTCGATCTGCTGCCGATGGAGGCGGTTGCGGGGGTGGATTTCATCCTCGGTGACTTCACCGAGGATGCAGTGCTCGCGGAACTCGAGGCGCGCCTCGAGGGCGCGGGTGTGGATCTAGTGATGTCCGACATGGCGCCGAACCTTTCTGGTGTTGCGACGGTCGACCAGTCGCGTTCAGTCCATTTGTGCGAACTTGCACTCGACTTCGCTCAGCGCCACCTCAAGCCGGGCGGACAGTTCCTCGTGAAGCTCTTCCAGGGCGAGGGCTTCATGGAGTACCGCAAGCAGATGGAGGCAGCGTTTGTAACGGTGCAGGTGCGCAAGCCCAAAGCGTCGCGCGATCGCAGCGCCGAGGTCTATCTGCTCGGCAAGGGGCCGCGGGCCGCCTGAGCGGGCGTCGGTGCGGCGAGATTGTGGCGCCCTATCCGACCCATTGGTTTGCCCATGGGAACATTCGCCACTAGAATCGGTCAGTCGCGTATATGGCCCTTCAGGCTTTCGGGGAACAGACAGTTGAACAATCTCTTCAAGAATCTCGCGATCTGGATGGTCATCGGCGTAGTGCTGATGACTGTATTCAACCAGTTCAATGCGCGCCAGGCGCCAACCAGCACCATGGAGTACTCCCAGTTCCTGGAGGAGGCCAAGGCGGGTCGGATCGCACGTGCAACCATCGACGGCCGCATGCTCAAGGCGACCACGCAGGAGGGACGCACGATCACGGTTTACACCCCGGGTGTGCAGGATATCTGGATGGTGTCGGACCTCATGCGCTACGGGGTGCAGGTCAACGCAAGCAAGCCGGAGGAGGAGCAGTCCTTCCTCGCCAGCGTGTTCGTATCCTGGTTCCCGATGTTATTGCTGATCGGCGTGTGGATTTTCTTCATGCGTCAGATGCAGGGCGGGGGGAAGGGTGGGGCGTTCTCGTTCGGCAAGAGCAAGGCACGCATGCTGGACGAGTCAGCGAATTCGATCACCTTTGCGGACGTGGCTGGCTGCGACGAAGCGAAGGAAGAGGTCTTTGAGCTGGTTGAGTTCCTGCGTGATCCGTCCAAGTTCCAGAAGCTTGGTGGTCGCATCCCCAAGGGCGTGCTGATGGTGGGCTCGCCCGGTACCGGAAAGACCCTGCTCGCGAAGGCGATCGCGGGAGAGGCCAAGGTGCCATTTTTCTCCATCTCTGGTTCAGACTTCGTCGAGATGTTCGTCGGCGTCGGCGCGGCGCGCGTGCGCGACATGTTTGAGCAAGCGAAGAAACAGGCGCCGTGCATCATTTTCATCGACGAGATCGACGCGGTCGGCCGTCAGCGTGGTGCCGGAATGGGCGGCGGCAATGACGAGCGCGAGCAGACGCTGAATCAGTTGCTGGTCGAGATGGACGGTTTCGAAGGCCAAGCCGGCGTGATCGTGGTCGCGGCGACCAACCGCCCGGATGTGCTCGACCCGGCCTTGCTCCGCCCGGGCCGTTTCGACCGCCAGGTGGTGGTTGCGCTGCCCGACATCCGGGGGCGCGAACAAATCCTCAAGGTTCACATGCGCAAGGTGCCGATCGCGCCCGACGTCGATCCGCAGGTGCTGGCACGCGGAACCCCGGGTTTTGCCGGTGCCGATCTTGCCAACCTTGTGAACGAGGCGGCGCTGTTCGCTGCGCGCGGTAACAAGCGCCTGGTCGATATGGAGGACTTCGAGCGCGCGAAGGACAAGATCATGATGGGTGCCGAGCGCCGCTCGGTGGTCATGCCCGAAGAGGAGCGCCGTAATACTGCCTATCACGAGTCGGGGCACGCTGTGGTCGCACGCCTGCTCGACAAGACCGACCCGGTGCATAAAGTCACCATCATTCCGCGTGGCCGTGCGCTGGGCGTGACGATGCAGTTGCCCACCGAAGACCGCTACAGCCAGGACCGCGAGCGTTTGTTGCAGACGATCACCGTGCTGTTTGGTGGGCGGATCGCCGAAGAGATCTTCATGAAGCAGATGACGACAGGTGCATCCAATGACTTTGCGCGTGCGACGGACCTTGCTCGTCGCATGGTCACGCAGTGGGGCATGTCCGACACGCTCGGGCCGATGGTGTATGGCGAGGAGGAGGGCGAAATCTTCCTCGGTCGTCAGGTCACCACTCACCGCAACGTGTCGGAGGCGACGATGCAAAAGGTCGACGCGGAGATTCGCCGCATCATCGACCAGCAGTACGCGCTCGCGCGTCGCCTGCTCGAGGAAAATAGCGACAAGGTCGAGGCGATGACGAGTGCGCTGCTCGAGTGGGAGACCATCGACGCCGAGCAGGTGAATGACATTATGGCGGGTCGTCCGCCGCGTCCGCCCAAGCCGGTGTCCGTGCCGCCGAGCCGTCCCAAGGACGATGCTCCCGGTGCCGCGCCGACCGCAACGGCGCCCGCGGCCTGAAGCCAGCGACGCATTTCGCCAGAGGGGCCGGTTCTTCCGGCCCCTTTTGATTCCAGTCTTCGCTGCACGCGCTCGGGCGCGCCGGCGATACGGCCTCTCAAGACGAGGTTCCAATGTCTGTACTTCAGTGCGGCCGCTTCCGGGTCGATCTTTCCGAGCCGAGGGTGATGGCAATCATCAATCTGACCGACGACTCGTTCTCGGGCGACGGCTTGCAAGGTGATGTCGCTGGCGCGTTGATGCGGGCCGAACGTGCGCTCGAGGAGGGGGCGGAGATGCTCGACATCGGCGCCGAGTCTACGCGGCCCGGTTCAGATCCGGTTCCGGAAGCCCAGGAGGTCGAGCGCGTGGTGCGCGTCGTCGAGGCGCTGCGCGCCTGGAACGTGCCGCTGTCGATCGACACGGTCAAGCCTGCCGTGATGCGCGCGGCAATCGCCGCCGGTGCCGACATGATCAATGACATCAACGCCTTTCGCGCGCCCGGTGCCATCGACGCGGTGGCTGCGGGCAATACCGGCTTGTGTGTGATGCACATGCTCGGGGAACCGCGCACGATGCAGCTGAATCCCGACTACGGCGACGTGGTCGGCGAGGTCATCGGCTTCCTCGACGAGCGGCTGGCTGCACTCGAATCTGCTGGGGTGACACGCGAGCGGATCGTTCTTGATCCCGGCTTCGGGTTCGGCAAGCGCGTCGAGCACAACTACGCCCTGTTGCGCGATCTCGCGCGTTTTTGCGCAGGCGGCCTGCCGGTACTGGCCGGTATGTCGCGCAAGTCGATGCTCGGCGCGGTGACCGGCCGCGCGGTGGGCGATCGCCTCGCAGCAAGCGTCGCTGCAGCGCTCATCGCAGTGCAGCGCGGGGCGGCGATCTTGAGGGTGCACGACGTCGCCGCCACCCGTGATGCGCTCGCAGTCTGGCGGGCAACTGTGAGCGGGGGCTGAGCAGCGCGCCCGGGTCGGTGTCATAATCCGCGCTTTCGGACGCTTTGGAGTGATGATGGCGCGCAAGTATTTCGGTACCGACGGAGTCCGCGGCAAGGTTGGTGATGCACCGATCACGCCGGAGTTCGTGATGCGGCTGGGCTACGCTGCGGGGGTGACTCTGGTGAGCCGGGAGAAGCTGCCTGCAGGCGAGCATCCGGCAGTGCTGATCGGTAAGGACACCCGGATCTCCGGCTACCTGCTCGAGGCTGCGCTCGAGGCGGGCTTTGCGGCTGCCGGCGTTGACGTGATGCTCGCCGGGCCGATCCCGACCCCTGCGGTGGCTTACCTCACGCGTGCGCTGCGGCTACAGGCCGGGGTGGTGATCTCGGCCTCGCACAATCCTTTCTACGACAATGGGATCAAGTTCTTTTCGGCCGACGGCAGCAAGCTCCCCGACGCGGTGGAAATCGAGATCGAGTCCCACCTCGAGGAGCCGATGGGCTGTGTGGACTCTGCCCGGCTCGGCAAGGCGCGCCGAATCGATGACGCCGCAGGGCGCTACATCGAGTTTTGCAAGAGCACCTTTCCGAACGAGCTCGACCTGCGCGGCATGCGTGTCGCGGTGGATTGCGCCCACGGCGCGGCCTACATGATCGCCCCGAAGGTTTTCCACGAGCTGGGCGCGGAGGTGGTACCGGTGGGCGTCGAGCCCAACGGCTTGAACATCAACGATGGCGTGGGTGCAACCCGGCCCGAGAACCTGCGTCAGGCGGTGCTCAAGCACGGCGCTGACCTGGGGATCGCGCTCGATGGCGACGCCGACCGCCTGATCATGGTCGATCATCGTGGCGAGATCTACGACGGTGACAAGCTGCTCTATGTGGTGGCCAGTGCGCGCCACGCCGAGGGCCGGCTCGAGGGCGTGGTCGGCACGCTGATGAGCAACCTCGGCTTTGAACATGCGATTCAGCGTCTCGGTGCGCCATTCGCGCGCGCCAAGGTTGGCGACCGCTACGTGCTCGAACTCCTGCAGGAGCGCGGCTGGAAGATCGGCGGCGAAAACTCGGGACACATCATCTGCCTCGATCGCCACACCACTGGCGACGGCATCGTATCGGCGCTGCAGGTGCTCGCGGCACTGCGCCAGCGTGGCGTCACCCTCGCCGAAGCTTGCGCCGATCTGGTGTTCTACCCGCAGCGCCTGATCAATGTGCGCGTGCCCTCCGGCTTCGATTGGCGTGCGGACGACGGCATCAGCGACGCTCAGGCGCGCGCGGAGCAGACCCTTGGCGATAGCGGCCGAGTGCTGCTGCGCCCGTCTGGGACCGAGCCTTTGCTGCGAGTGATGGTGGAAGGTCGCGACGGGGCGCTGGTCGAGCGTCTGGCGCGCGAGATCGCCGCGGTGGTCGAGGAAGCTGTCGGCTGATCGTCCCGGGGTCGGCGTGTGAGGCGGGGCGCGATGCGCGCTCCGGCGGCACGCCGGGCGAGGCGCGAATCTTCCCGTTCGATGACACGAAACGTGGCTGTAACAATCCCTTGCTACCTTACGGGTTCAGTCTTCCAACCCGAGGTAGTCAACATGCGTTTCTCCACCAAGTTCGCTCTCGCCGCCTGCTCGACCGTCCTGTTCGGCGTCAACGCTAACGCGGCTGACATCACTGGCGCCGGCGCCACGTTCCCGGCGCCGATCTATGCGAAGTGGGCCGACGCTTACCAGAAGGCGACCGGCAACCGTGTCAATTACCAGTCGATCGGGTCCGGTGGCGGTATTCGCCAGATCGGTGCCAAGACGGTCGATTTCGGTGCCTCAGATATGCCGCTGACCCCGGAAAAGCTCGCCGAGGGTGGACTTCAGCAATTCCCGACCGTGATCGGCGCGGTCGTGCCGGTGGTCAACCTTGAAGGTGTGAAGCCTGGTGCGATGAAGCTCACCGGCGAGGTTCTGGCGAGCATTTACCACGGCAAGATCACCAAGTGGAACGACCCGGCGATCGTCGCGCTGAACCCCGATCTCAAGCTCTCCGACCAGGACATCGGCGTGGTGCGCCGTGCCGACGGTTCGGGTACCACCTTCGTATTCACCAACTACCTGTCCAAGGTCTCGACCGAGTGGAAGGACAAGGTCGGTGAAGGCACCGCCGTGCAGTGGCCGGTGGGTCTGGGCGGCAAGGGTAACGAGGGCGTGTCGGCGTTCGTGCAGCGCCTGCCGGGCTCGATCGGCTACGTCGAGTACGCTTACGCGAAGCAGAACAAGCTCTCGCACGCGATCATGCAGAACAAGGAGGGCCAGTTCGTCGAGCCGAGCGCCGAGTCGTTTGCCGCGGCTGCCGAAGGTGCCGACTGGTCGAAGTCCGCGTTCTACGAGATCCTGACCAACGAGCCGGGCGCCAAGTCGTGGCCGATCACCAGCGCCACCTTCATCCTGATGCACAGGGTTCAGGACAAGCCGGCGCAGGCTGCCGAGGCGCTGAAATTCTTCGAGTGGGCGTATGCCAACGGCGGTGATATGGCGCTCGAGCTCGAGTACGTTCCGCTGCCCAAGGCGACCGTCGATCTGATCCGTGCATCCTGGGGTCAGATGAAGGACGCGGCCGGCAATCCGGTCTTCACCGCCAAGTAAGCCGGAGCCCGCTTCGTGGCTCGATCCAGCGTACAGCCGAAGGCCCCCGGGGCCTTTGGCAGTGACCTTTCGGCGGGGGGCGGCAGCGGTGCCGCCGCCCTTTCTGGTGTTTCCATGCAAACGACCGGGTTCAAGTCGTCGGCTTCGAGCAAGTTCGGCGACCGGCTTTTCGGCGGCTTGGCGAGATCCTTCGCCTGGCTGACCCTGATCCTTCTTGCCGGGATCATCCTCGCCCTCGTCTATGCGTCGTGGCCGAGCATCCAGGCTTTCGGCATCGGCTTCCTGTTCTCGGACGCCTGGAATCCGCCGATGGAGGAGTTTGGCGGACTGATTCCGATCTACGGCACCCTCGTCACCTCGGTGATCGCGCTGTTGATCGCGGTGCCGGTCAGTTTCGGCATCGCCCTTTTCCTGACTGAGCTGTCACCCGCGTGGTTGCGCCGCCCGCTTGGCACTGCGATCGAACTGCTCGCCGCGATTCCGTCGATTGTGTACGGCATGTGGGGGCTGCTGGTGTTCTCGCCGATCTTCGCCAAGTACATCCAGCCTGCGCTGCAGTCCTCGATCGGCCACGTGCCGGTGATCGGCAAACTGTTCGCCGGTGCGCCGCTCGGCATCGGCCTGCTGTGTGCGGGCATCATCCTGGCGATCATGATCATCCCGTATGTGGCCTCGGTGATGCGCGACGTGTTTGAGGTGACCCCGCCGATGCTCAAGGAGTCCGCGTACGGCGTCGGCTGCACGACCTGGGAGGTGATGTGGGGCGTGGTCCTGCCCTACACCAAGAATGGCGTGATCGGTGGCGTGATGCTCGGCCTCGGGCGTGCGCTCGGCGAGACGATGGCGGTTACCTTCGTTATCGGCAATACCAACTTCCTCGACTCGGCGTCGCTGTTCGCGCCCGGTAACAGCATCACCTCGGCGCTCGCCAACGAGTTCGCCGAAGCCGACCCCGGTCTGCACACCGCAGCGCTGATGGAACTGGGCCTGATCCTGTTCGTGATCACGCTGATCGTGCTCGTGGTGTCGAAACTGCTGCTGCTGCAACTCGCCAAGGGCGAGGGCACGAAGACCTGACCGGGAGCGAACATGAATCTGCTTGCAAGACGCAAACTGACCAACCGGGTGGCGCTGACCTTGTCACTGTCGGCGATGGGCTTCGGCCTGTTCTGGCTCGCCTGGATCCTATGGACTGTGCTCGACCTCGGGCTCTCCGGGCTGTCGGCGACGCTGTTTACCGAGATGACGCCGCCGCCAGGGGCTGACACCGGCGGCCTCGCAAACGCCATCGTCGGTAGCCTGATCATGGTGGTGCTCGCGACCCTGCTCGGCACGCCGATCGGTATCCTCGCGGGGGTTTATCTGGCCGAGTACGGCCGTCACCACCGGCTGGGTGCAGTCACTCGCTTCATCAACGACCTGCTGCTGTCGGCACCGTCGATCGTGATCGGTCTCTTCGTTTATGCAGTGGTGGTGGCGCAGACGGGCAAGTTCTCCGCTTGGTCGGGGGTGATCGCGCTCGCGCTGATCGTCCTGCCGGTGGTGGTGCGTACCACCGAGAACATGCTGCAGCTCATCCCCAACACGCTGCGTGAGGCTGCCTTCGCGCTCGGCGCGCCGAAGAGCGTGGTGATCTCCAAGGTCACCCTGCGCGCCGCTCGGGCGGGGGTGCTGACCGGCGTGTTGCTCGCGGTGGCGCGGATCGCGGGTGAGACCGCACCGCTGCTCTTCACCGCGTTGTCCAACCAGTTCTGGTCGCTCAACCTGAACGAGCCGATGGCCAACCTGCCAGTCACCATCTTCAAGTTTGCGATGAGTCCCTTCACGAATTGGCAGGAACTGGCGTGGGCCGGAGTGTTCCTGATCACGATGGGCGTGCTGCTCCTGAACATCGTTGCGCGTGTGTTCCTGCGCGCCGAGAAGATCAACTAAGGCATTCGCCGCATGCAATCCGCGCCCGCCAGAACGGTGGGCCGGGATTGGAGAAGAGAATGGAAATCACCGACGCGCAAATCGAGTTCAAGGACTTCAACTTCTACTACGGCAAGTTCCATGCACTCAAGCACATCAACTTCAAGATGGCGCGCCACAAGTGCACTGCCTTCATCGGCCCCTCGGGCTGCGGCAAGTCGACGTTACTGCGTACCATCAACCGCATGTACGACCTTTACCCCGAGCAGCGTGCGGAAGGGCAGCTGCTGTTCGATGGTCGCAACCTGCTCGGTTCGGAGATCGACGTCAGCGTGCTGCGTGCGAAGATCGGCATGGTGTTCCAGAAACCGACGCCCTTCCCGATGTCGATCTACGACAACATCGCGTTCGGCGTGAAGCTGCACGAGAAGCTCTCGAGCCGCGACATGGATGAGCGCGTCGAGTGGGCTCTGCGCAAGGCTGCGCTATGGGAGGAGGTCAAGGACAAGCTCAAGCAGAGCGGCATGAGCCTTTCCGGCGGTCAGCAGCAACGCCTCTGCATCGCGCGGGGCATCGCGGTCAAACCCGAGGTGATCCTGCTTGACGAGCCGACCTCTGCGCTCGACCCGATCTCGACTGCGCGCATCGAGGAGCTGATCGACGAGCTGAAGGCGGAGTTCACCATCGTCATCGTGACCCACAACATGCAGCAGGCGGCGCGGATTTCCGACTACACCGCCTATATGTACCTCGGCGAGATGGTCGAGTTCGGCGTTACCGACGAGTTGTTCGTGAAGCCGAAGAAGAAGGAAACCGAAGACTACATTACCGGTCGCTTCGGCTGAATGAGGAAGGGGCTGCATCGCCTTTTGCTGGCGGTGCAGCACGAAAAGCTCGCGGCTTGCGCGGCTCCTGCAGGGCGATCCGGATGCGGGGGCGCCTGCGTGAGCGGTGCAAGTCGCGAGTGTTTTGCCTTAAAGCGCAGGCCGCTCGTTGCCGCGTCCACCGGGCACATGCCTCCCGCCGTCCTGCCGCGGCGTCTGACCGCCTGCAACACGAGTGCGCGCTGCTCGAGCGCCTGGTCTTGCAGCAGGTGCGGGGTGGCCGGCCGGGCTCGCATTGCGGCACTGGTAGCCGAGCCCGTATAATCCGGCGGCTTATCCGCACGGAAAACGTTTGCCCCATGACCAGACTCGTCGCCGGTAACTGGAAGATGAACGGCAGTCTCGCTGCCAATCGCGACCTGCTCGGCGGCCTTGCGGCGGTTCCGGGGGTGGAGATTGCGGTGTGTGCGCCCTACCCGTATCTCGCACAACTGCTGGAGCGCCCTGCAGGCGTGATGCTCGGCGCGCAGGACGTCTCCGAATACGAAGCGGGTGCCTACACTGGAGAGGTCAGCGCAGCCATGCTCGCAGAGTTCGGCTGCCGCTATGTGATCGTCGGTCATTCCGAGCGGCGCGCGCTGTTCGGCGAGGATGATCTCTCGGTGGGCCGCAAGGCGCGAGCGGCGCTGGCACATGACCTCATCCCCATCGTCTGCGTCGGCGAGACGCTCGCGGAGCGTGACGAGGGCAGCGTGATGGCGGTGATCGGCCGCCAGCTCGCAGGGGTAGCCGATGTGCTCGGCGTGGCGGCAATGGCGCGGATCGTCGTCGCCTACGAGCCGGTCTGGGCGATTGGCACCGGGCGGTCTGCGAGCGTGGCGCAGGTTGGCGAAGTGCATGCAGCGATCCGTTGCTGGCTCGTGGAGCAGGGTGTCGCGGCCGGCACGGTGCGTATCCTTTACGGTGGCAGCATGAAGGCAGACAACGCTAGCGCGCTGTTTGCAGTGTCTGACGTCGATGGCGGGTTGGTCGGCGGCGCTTCGCTCGTCGCTGCGGATTTCATGACCATCTGCCGCGCGGCGGGCGTTCGTGTCTGAGTTTCTTACTTCTGCTTTTCTTCAGGATGCATGATGGGTGATTATCTCTTTTCTCTCGTGTTGACCGTGCATGTGTTGGTCGGTCTCGGTGTCATCGGGCTTGTGCTCATGCAGCACGGCAAGGGAGCTGACATGGGCGCTGCGTTCGGTAGTGGCGCCTCTGGCAGTCTCTTCGGTTCGTCCGGGTCAGCGAATTTCCTCAGTCGTACGACCGCCGTGCTGGCGACGGTGTTTTTCATCACCAGCCTGGGCTTGAGCTTCCTCGCAAGCAGCAAGCCCTCGGCGCCTGCGAGCGTCATGGACGGGGCTCAGACCGCGCCCGCTGTCATTCCCGCTCCCGCTGCGCCTGTCGAGTCCTCGCCGGCCCAGTCGATTCCGAAATAATTGGCAACGTGCCCATTGCGCAGTGCGGGAAAATACTTATAATTATGTAGCCGTCAGAACGACGCGCCGACGTGGTGAAATTGGTAGACACGCTATCTTGAGGGGGTAGTGGCGAAAGCC
>JBEOKH010000188.1:0-13482 GCA_040275625.1 Thauera sp.
ACGGCGACCGCCTCGGCGTGGTCACCAAGGACGGCGAGATCATCTACCCCGACCGTCAGCTCATGCTGTTCGCCGAGGATGTGCTCGCCCGCGTGCCGGGCGGCGAGATCATCTACGACGTCAAATGCACGCGCAACCTGGCGCCGTGGATTCGCGCGCGCGGCGGCAAGCCGACGATGTGGAACACCGGCCACGCGCTGGTCAAGGCCAAGCTCAAGGAGACCGGCGCCCCGCTCGCCGGCGAGATGAGCGGCCACATGTTCTTCAAGGAGCGCTGGTTCGGTTTCGACGACGGCCTGTACGCCGGCGCCCGCCTGCTCGAGATCCTGTCCGCGCGCGCCGACGCCAACGCTGCGCTGAAGGCCCTGCCCGACGCGGTGAGCACACCCGAGCTCAACCTGAAGATGGCCGAAGGCGAGCCCTTCGAGCTGGTGCGCCGCCTGCGCGAGGCCGCGCTCGCCTCGCCGTCGTGCTTCCCGGACGCGGGCGAGGTGATTACGCTCGACGGCGTGCGCGTGGAGTTCGCGCACGGCTTCGGTCTCGCGCGCGCATCCAACACCACGCCGGTGGTGGTGCTGCGCTTCGAGGCCGACGACGCGGCCGCGCTGGCGGCGATCCAGGCCACGTTCCGGCACGCCATCGACCGCGTGTGGCCGGGGCTGCACCTGCCGTTCTGAGCGCCGGCGGACCGCCGATGCGCGCCGGTGCGCAGTTTTGCACGGACGCCCACGTGACGCCGCAGCCGGCGCGGGTACGGCGTGCTACGTTGCACGCCTGGAATCGATCCGAACGGAGAACGACACGATGAGCACACCGGCGCGCAGCGCAAACAACCTGGAACAGGCGGTCAAAGGGGTGAACATTCCCTCCTGCCCGGCGGTGCTTGCGCAACTGATGGACGAACTGCGCCAACCCCAGGTCAGCGGCAAGCGCATCGCCGCACTCATCGGCAAGGATGTCGGGCTCGCCGCCATGGTGGTCAAGTCGGCCAACTCGCCCTTCTTCGGCGCCGGAAGACGAATTGCGTCGGTCGATGAAGCGATCCGCCTGCTCGGCTTCGGCATGCTCACCAACCTGGTGCAGGAAGCGCTGCTGCGCAGCGCGATCGCCGAGCCCGGCGCCGCACTCGAGCGCTTCTGGGACAACTCGCGCTACACCGCCGCCGCCAGTGCGCTGATCGCCCGCAAGACGGGCTGCGCCCGCCCCGAAACGGCCTACACCTTCGGCCTCTTTCACGACTGCGGCATCCCGCTGCTGGTCGCGCGCTTCCCGCACTACAAACAAATCCTCGGTAACGCCAACCAGGCCACCGAGCGCTGGTTCACCGACGTCGAGGACGACGCGCTCGCCACCAACCACGCCACCATCGGCTACATCCTCGCGCGCTCCTGGGGCCTGACCGAGAGCGTGTGCCAGGGCATCCTGTGCCATCACGACTACTCGGTCCTCGCCGAGGATTCGGCGCTGGAGCAGGAATCGCGCACGCTGATCGCGGTGAACGTCGTCGCCGAGTACATCGCCGGGACTCACCTGCGCACCCGCCGCGACGCCGAATGGGACAAGGGCCGCGAACCGGCGGCGCGATTCCTCGGCTATTCGGTGACCGAACTCGAGGACCTGGCCGACGACATCATCTACAGCTTCGATCGCAAGACGAGCGAAGAGCCGGCCTGAGCCAGCGCCCCGCGCAACGGCCGACAGGCCGCGGCGAGAGTTCGCCCGCGCGAGCCATGTGCGCGCCGCCCGGCCGCGTCACGCGGGATCGAGCTTCGCCACCGCCAGCAGCAGCCACTTCATCCCCGCCGGGCCGAAGTTGATCTGTACCTTGGCATCGCTGCCGCTGCCCTCTGCGGCCACGATCACGCCCTGACCGAACTTCGCGTGGCTGACCGACTGCCCGATGCGCAGCCCGTTGGGCAGGGTCGCGAACGCCGGCCGCGGCGCGCGCGCAGCCTGCGCGCTCAGCAACGACGGCTTGAAGTAGCCGCCACCCATGCCACCCATCGCCCCGCCTGCGGCCGAGCGCGGATTCGGCGGCGTCAGCCACTTGGTGAGCTCGGGCGGAATCTCCGCCAGGAAGCGCGAGCGCAGGTTATAGCGCGTCTGGCCGTGCAGCATGCGGCTCTGCGCAAACGACAGGTACAGCCGTTCGCGCGCGCGCGTCACCGCGACGTACATCAGGCGGCGCTCCTCCTCCAGGCCGTCGGCTTCGAGGATGCTGTTCTCGTGCGGGAAAAGGCCCTCCTCGAGGCCAGACACGAAGATGATGTTGAACTCGAGCCCCTTGGCCGAGTGCACCGTCATCAACTGCACCGCGTCGGCGCCTTGGTCGGCCTGGTGGTCACCGGCCTCGAGCGAGGCGTGGGCGAGAAAATCTGCCAGCAGCGCATGCGGCTGCGCGAGCCCTTCCTCACCGCTGATCGATCGGGCCTGGGCCTCGGCGAGGAAGTTGGCTGCGGCGTTGATGAGCTCGTCGAGGTTCTCCAGGCGCTCACGGCCTTCCTTGTCGGCCTTGTAGTGCGCGCGCAGGCCGCTCAGGTCGAGCACGTGGTCGACCAGCTCGGGCAATGGCAGGCCGGCGGTGTCGCGGCGCAGGTCCTCGACCAGGCGCACGAACACCGCGAGCGCGCTGCCGGGCTTGCCGGACAGATGCGGCACGGTGGCGTAGAGGCTGGTGTTGTACGTGCGCGCGGCATCGGTCAGCACCTCGAGCGAACGCGCGCCGATGCCGCGGGTGGGAAAGTTCACCACACGCGCAAAAGAGGTGTCGTCGTCCGGGTTGGCGATCAGGCGCAGGTAGGCGAGCGCGTGCTTGATCTCCTGGCGCTCGAAGAAGCGCAGACCACCATATACGCGGTAGGGGATGCCAGCCGAGAACAGCTGATGCTCGAGCACCCGCGACTGCGCGTTCGATCGGTACAGCAGCGCGATCTCGCTGCGCAGCCCGCCGTCGCGCACCAGCGCCTGGATCTCCTCGACGATCCAGCGCGCCTCGTCGGCGTCCGCATAGGCCTCGAAGACGCGGATCGGCTCGCCCGCGCCCTGGTCGGTCCACAGGTTCTTCCCGAGGCGGTTGCTGTTGTGGAGGATGATCGCGTTGGCGGCGTCGAGGATGTTGGCGTGCGAGCGGTAGTTCTGCTCCAGGCGGATCACGTTGTTCACGCGGAACTCGCGCTCGAAGTCGCGCATGTTGCCGACCTCGGCGCCGCGGAAGCGGTAGATGCTCTGGTCGTCGTCGCCGACGCAGAACATCGCCGCGCCGCCCTCGCGGCCCTCGTCGGCGAAGAGCCTGAGCCAGCGGTACTGCAGGCGGTTGGTGTCCTGGAACTCGTCGACCAGGATGTGGCGGAAACGGCGCTGGTAGTGCCGGCGCAGCGGCTCGTTGCGCTCGAGCAGCTCGTAGCTGCGCAGCAGCAACTCCGCAAAATCCACAACAGACTCGCGCTGGCACTGCGCCTCATACTCTTGGTAGAGCTGTACGCGCAGGCGGGTGTAGTCGTCCCAGGCCTCGACCGCGTGCGGGCGGTTGCCGGCTTCCTTCTGGCCGTTGATGAAGTGCTGCAATTCGCGCGGCGGGAATTTCTCGTCGTCGACATTGAGTGTCTTCAACAGGCGCTTGATCGCGGCGAGCTGGTCGCCCGAATCGAGGATCTGGAACAGTTGCGCCAGCCCGGCGTCGCGATGGTGGGCGCGCAGCAGTCGGTTGGAGAGGCCATGGAAGGTGCCGATCCACATGCCGCGCGTGCTCACCGGCAGCATCGAGCCGAGACGGGCGAGCATCTCCTTCGCGGCTTTGTTGGTAAATGTAACGGCGAGGATGCCGCTCGGGTCGACCTGTCCCGACTGGATCAGCCAGGCGATGCGTGTGGTCAGCACGCGGGTCTTGCCCGAACCCGCACCGGCGAGGATCAGGGCATGTTGGGCAGGCAGGCTGACCGCCTGCAGTTGTTCCGGGTTCAGGTTGCTGAGCAGCGTGGACATCGCGGTTCCTCTTCGAGCCCGCATTGTATCGGGCACGGCGAGTGGGGCCGAATCGATACCGCACGACGTGATGTTGCATTGCAACAACAGCTTACTTGCAGACCGGCGTTTTTGAGCTAAATTGGAGTTGTGCACTGCACTATAAAATCTCGAGACCTGGGAACTTGTCAGGGCATCGCAGATCAATATTGTGCAGAATCAAGGAACACTGATGGCGTCCTATTTATATTGCGCCACAACATAAACGTTTTACCGTCCGCCCAGAAAGCGGCCGGAATCAAAGGGCCACACCCGGCCCCGACGGAGAACCGATCATGAAAACGCCCAAGCTGCTGCCTTGGTATGCCCGCAAGGCGGGTGTGTCCCTCGAACGTGCCGAGACCCTCTGGCGCAAGGCCGTGCGCGAAGCGACCGCCGAGACCGGCTGGGTCGGCAACGCGGAATACTGGGGTTCGGCGATGGACCACTTCGTTCGCCTGCTCGAGACCGAGCGCAGCACGCTGTGCGCCCCGCGCGTTCAGTCCTACGTTCGCACCCAGAATCGGATGTGGCGTCTGCCGCTGATCGCCATGGAAGATCTCTTCTCGGCCTTCCACGCGAGCTGGCAGCGCCAGCACGGCAACCACACCCACCGCGCTGCCTGAGCCTGATCGCACGCGGGGCAGCCAGCGCCTTCAAGCGCCGCTCCGGCGCCGCCGACCGCGCGCCTTCCCCGCGCCCTCTATCCCCGCGCCGCAGCCGCGGCGCGGCTCCGCTTGCTTGTCTCCCTCCCTCCTTCAATGGAGATTCGGCACTCCGCGCATGCGGAGTGCCATTTTTTTGTCCATGGCCCTGCACGGCCCGCAGCGCACCTGCATGAACGTGAGTTCCTGCGTGCAATCGCCCGCGCGCCTAGGCCACACCCCCCAAGGCGGGCCCTTAATCAATATCAAGACGTCAACCCTCCGTTCGCCCTAGAGTGTGATGGAAATCACACCAAAGACAGAACTGGAGGATGCCATGACGAACCGTAATATCTCCTTCATCGTCAAGGATCAGAACCCGCTGATGCTGCGCCCGACCGATACCGTGCAGGCCGCCTGTCGCAACATGTGCGAGCGCAGCGTGGGCGCGGTGCTGGTGACCGATGCGCGCGCCCACCTCAAGGGCATCTTCACTGGTCGCGACGCGGTACAGGTCATCGCCAGCGGCGGCGATCCGACGAAGGTGCATCTCTCGACCGTGATGACGGCCGCGCCCGACACCATCACCCCTGACCGCAAGGCGATCGACGCCCTGCACATGATGTGCGACGGTGGTTACCGCCACCTCCCGGTGGTGGTGGAGGGCAAGGTCGTCGGCATCGTCTCGCGCAGCGACTTCAAAGGCCTCGAACTCGACCAGTTCGAGGACGAGCAGAGCCTGTGGGAACGGATCTGCTGAGCGCCGGCGCCGGCACACCGGCGCCCGCCGGGCGTGCCGCTTGTCCGCGCTCGTTCGGCGCGCTCACTCCACCGTGAAGCGCAGGGTACCGACCATGCGCTCATCGGCGGTAAGTACCTGCACCTGCCAGCGGCCGCGGGGGTCTTCCGGAAAATTGCGCTTCCGCGTCCACGCCCGGTAGCCTTCGGCACGACCTCCGCTCACCTCGAGCACGATCCGGTCGACCTCCTGCCCTTCGTGGCGCCACACATGGCTGACCTGCTCGGAAAGGCCGAGCGGCGCATGGATCGCGGTGTAGGCGTACAAGCCCTCCTGCAGCAGGCGCGCGGCCTCGATGCTGCGCAGGCTCTCGGTTGGCGCCTTGCGCGCCTCGTCGACCTGGGTGGTGACCGCCACCTGGGTCAGGCGCAGGGTGGCCGGCGGCACCCACAGCCGCGCCAGCCAGCCCGTGGCACCGAGCCCAAGCAGCAGCACCAGCACGAGCAGCCCGCGCCACCAGCGCGGCACGCTGATCGCGCCGGCCAGGGTCGGAAAGGACAGCACCACCGCCACCGCCAGCGCCGCTTGGTAGCTCGCCATCGCCGGCACCTGGAGCACCAGCGGCAGCACCACCAGCAGCAACGCGAACAGGGTCAGCGTGTGGTAACCGAGGAAGAGCCAGCGCCGCTTCGCCAGGCGGCCGAAATAGAGCGGATCGACGATCGCCACCAGCGCCATCACCCCGAGCGCGGATGTGAAAACCGCCTGGCCGCTGTTCCACGAGGTGCTCGCGGCGAAGAAAGGCAGCGCGAAGAACAGGCTTTCCTGGTGGGTGAACTGGGTGAGGTAACGCACCACCGCCGGCGGCAGGCCAAAGCCGAAACGGCGCCTGAGCGCACGATCGAGCACACGCTCGAGGACCAGCAGCAGCCAGCCGGCAAGCATCGCCACTGCCATCGCACGCGCGAGCCCCTCGTGGCGTTCCACGAGCACGAAGCTGAGCACCCCGGAGACGAAACCGAAGCTCGCAATCAGCCAGGGGTGGCGGCGCAGCCACACCACCACGCGCAGGCCGCGCCGCTTCAGGCGGGCGAGCCGGCTGCTGCCGGGCGCGGAGCGCGCCGAGGGCAGGGGCTCGGCCACGGGGTCCGTCACCGACACCCGGCTGCCGTCCTGCTGCTCAAGCCCTTCGCCGCTCACTGCATCAGGTCCCGCAGGTCGGCAACCGGTTCCCGGCCGAAGTCCTCGTCGAGCAGGAAATCGACCAGATGCATCGCGCAGTCGTCGGGCGCGACCAGGCCACCGCTGCGCTTCAGGTCGACGAAGCGCTCGCGCAGCGGAAAGCGTTCCGGCGCGCTGGCGCGGATCTCGCCCTGCATTGCCGTATCGACCACCCCGGGCGCGAGTGCACAGATGCGCAGCCCCGGCGTGGCGTCCGCCTGTACCGCACGCGCATGGTGGTCGAGCGCAGCCTTGGTGGCGCAATACACGCTCCAGCCCGCGTAAGGGGTGCGCGCCGCGCCACTGGAAACGTGCAGCACGCGGCGATCCCTGCCCTCATCCGGCCCCGCCCGGCCCACCGCCCCCCCGGCTGCCACCACCCCGGCCTGCGCGAACGCGGCGGCGAGCATCAGCGGTGCGGCGACATTCAGCGCCACGGCACGCGCCACCGCCTCAACCTCCTGCAGCGGCAAGGGCCCGATCGGGTGCACGGCGCCGGCGTTGTTCACCAGCAGCACCCGCCCGGCAGCGCCGACCCAGGCGTCCAGCACGCCGCCGCCCAGCCAGATGGCAAGCGCCGTGCTGTCGGCCAGATCGAGCACCACCTCCACCAGCTGCGTGCCGTGCCGCTCAGCCAGGGCCGGGTTGCCCTGGCGTGCCAGCCCGAGCACCGGGATCCCGCGTCCGAGCAGTTCGCCCGCGATCGCCGCACCGAGGCCACGGCTGTGGCCGGTGACGATCGCCCTGGTGTTGTTCATCGCATCCTCCTGCGCGCACCGTCCATGACACGGGTGCGTAGATTCGCCATCCGCATCACGCCACCGGCTTGCGCGCGACCAGCCCGACCAGGGCCGATTGCCCCCTGTGGCCCACGCCCTCGTCGAGCACATCCTCGTATTCCTGCAGGTGCAGGATCTCCAGGCCTGGAAAGGCCGTGCGCAGCAACCCGGCGGTGTACAGGTTCTCGACCGCCGAGGGGCCGCCGGTGCGGTAGTCGAGCTGCTTCGGCGTGTAGCCCTGCACGATCAGGTGGCCGCCCGGGCGCAGCGCGCGCGTCATGCCGGCGAAGATGCGCGCGCGCTGCGCCGGGTCGGCGAACTGGATGAAGATGCCGACCACGAAGTCGAAGGCGGCCGCGGGATAGTCCCACGCCACCGCATCGGCGAGCACGAAGTCGACCTCGACATGGCGGCCGGCGGCGAGCTTGCGCGCCTTCTCGAGCGCCACCGGCGAGATCTCGGTCGCCGTCACCTGCAGGCCCTGCTCAGCCAGCCAGACCGCGTTTCGGCCTTCGCCATCGGCCACCGACAAGGCATTGCTGCCCGCCGCCAGCAGCGCCGCCTGCGCGGCCAGGAAGCGGTTGGGCGTGGTGCCGAACACATAGTCCGCGCCCGCGTCGCGGTAGCGGGTGGACCACATGTGTTCCTGTTCGTGCGCGTTCATGTCGTCTCCTGAAGTGTGTACGCCGCCCGCCGGCGGGCGCAGCGTGTTTACGCCCCGCCGCAAGGCGGGGATGGACGCAGGAAGGCAGTGCGGAACGGAGTGCGGTGCAGCGTGGACAGGCCAGCCCCTCGTCCAGCTACCACGGCAGACGCTCGCCACGGTAATCGAAGAATTCCCCCGAATCTTCCGCCTTGAGCCCGGCGAGCACGGCAAGCAGACGTTGCGCGGCGAGCGCCGGCGCCTGCACCTGCAGGCCGGATTTGGCAAAAGGCGCCGACAGCCCGGTGTCGACCGTGCCCGGATGCAGCGCCACGCAGATCGCCTGCGGCCGGCTGCGGCGCAGCTCGACGGAGGCGGTGCGCACCAGCTGGTTGAGCGCCGCCTTCGAGGCGCGGTAGGCATACCAGCCGCCGAGCCGGTTGTCGCCGATGCTGCCGACCTTGGCCGACAGGGTGGCGAACACCGCACGCCGGTCGCGCGCCAACAGCGGCAGGAAGTGCTTCATCAGCAGCGCGGGGCCGATCGCGTTGATCGCGAACGCCTGCGCCAGCGTGGCGGGGTCGAGTTCGCGCCAGCTCTTCTCCGGCGCCATGCCGGGGCCGTGCAGGATGCCGGTGGCGTCGATCACCAGCTCCGCTGAACCACGCGCGCCAAGCCACCTGGCGCAGGCGGCGATGCTGGCCTCGTCGAGCAGATCGAGCGCCGGCGTGCTGCGCCGGCCGAGCACGACGACCTCGTCGAACGCCTTGCCCTCGCCCGCAGCACGCAGTGCCTCGGCCAGCGCAGCACCGATGCCACCGGTGCCGATGACGACCGCGATGCGGCGCGCAGTGCGCTTGTCTTGCTCATTCATGGTCACGTCCTTCCTCCACGGCATGACAGGCCACCTGCTGGCCGCCGCCGAGCGCGCGCAGCAGCGGCGCCTCGCGTCGGCAGCGTTCATCGGCGAGCGCGCAGCGCGGGTGGAAGCTGCAGCCCGGCGGCGGGGTGATCGGGTTGGGCACCTCGCCGCGCACCAGGTCCGCGCGCTGGCCGCGCATCGCCAGGCTGGGGATGGTGGCGAGCAGCATGCGCGTGTAGGGGTGACGCGGGCGCGCAAACAATGTGCGGCTGTCGGCGATCTCGGCGATGCGGCCGAGGTACATCACGCCCACCCGGTTCGCCATGTGGCGCACCACCGCGAGGTCATGGCTGATGAACAGATAGGTGAGGCCGAGCTCGTCCTGCAGGTCGCGCATCAGGTTGAGGATCTGCGCCTGCACCGAGACGTCGAGCGCCGAGGTCGGCTCGTCGCAGACCAGGAACTCGGGGCGGTTGGCGAGCGCGCGCGCGATGCAGATGCGCTGGCGCTGGCCGCCGGAAAATTCGTGCGGGTACTTCGTGCCGTCGGCCGGCGACATGCCGACCTGGCTCAGCAGCTCGGCGACACCCGCGTGGATCTTCCGCTCATCGCGCTCGAGGCCGAACACACGGATCGGCTCGGCGATGATGCGCTCCACCCGCCAGCGCGGGTTCAGGCTGGCGTAGGGATCCTGGAAGATCATCTGGAAGCGGCGGCGCAGCTTCTGGCGCTCGGCGCTGCGGGTGACGCGGGCGAGGTCGTGACCGTCGAACACGATGCGCCCGGCGGACGGCTCGTAGAGGCCGACGATGAGCCGCGCCACAGTCGACTTGCCGCAGCCGGACTCGCCGACCAGCGCAAAGGTCTCGCCGCGCGGGATCTCGAACGAGACGCCGTCGACCGCCTTCAGCCAGCGCCGCGGCTCGCGCTCGAGCAGGCGGTTGAGGAAGGGTTTGGAGACGTCGAAGGCGCAGCACAGGTCCTCGACGCACAACAGCGGCGGGACGGCGGGTCCGGAGCTGGCGCACGTTGTGGCATCGAGGGCGGTGCCGAGCCGCGCGCTTTGCGCGCGCTCGGCCGTCAGCGCCGCAACCGGCGCAGCCACTGTGGGCGGAGTCTCACCCACGAATGACGGGCTCACCGGCGCCGCGTTCGCGCGCAAGCCCGCGCCCACGACAGCCGGCGAACGCCCTGCCCCAGCCCCGTCACCGCCCCCACCCGACTCAGCTTCGTGGCCGCGCGCTTCACCCCCGCCCGCCAGGTCCATGCTCCGCCCCGCCTCTTCCTGACGATGCGCGAGTCCCTCCGCCTTCTCCACCGCGACACGGTCTTCCTGCTTCGCCTTGGCGAGCGCACGTTCGATGATGCTCATGCGCCCTCCTCATCGCGCGCTGGAGCCGACAGGCCCTCGCAATCCCCGGCATACAGCCAGCACGCCGCGCGCGTCGCCCCGGCCGGCATCAACCCGGGGCGCTCGCTGCGGCAGCGCGCGAAGGCCTCGCCGCAGCGCGGATTGAACGCACAGCCGGACGGGATCGCGGAGAGCCGCGGCATCGCGCCGTCGATCTGCACCAGGCGCTCGACCCCGGCACCCAGCACCGGGATCGAACCCATCAGTCCGCGCGTGTAAGGATGCGCCGGCGCGCGCACCACCTCGGCCACCGGACCGATCTCGGCCAGGCGCCCGGCGTACATCACCGCTACGCGGTCGGCGGTCTCGGCGATCACCCCCATGTCGTGGGTGATCAGCATCACCGCGGTGTGGTGCTGGCGGCACAGGCGGCGCAGCAGGGCGATGATCTGCGCCTGCACCGAGACATCGAGCGCGGTGGTGGGCTCGTCGGCGATGATCAGCTCCGGCTCGGCGCACAGCGCGAGCGCGATCACCACGCGCTGGCGCATGCCGCCGGAGAACTGGTGCGGATAGTGATCGATGCGCTGCGCCGGCGCCGGGATGCCGACCTCGTCGAGCAGCGCCAGCGCACGTTTGCGCGCCGCAGCGGGGCTGAGCTCGAGGTGGGTGAGCATGGTCTCCACCAGATGCTGGCCCACGGTGTAAAGCGGGTTCAGGCTGGTGAGCGGGTCCTGGAAGATCATCGCGATGCGGCGACCGCGCAGGCGGCGCATCGCCTCGCCGCGCAGCGCGTGGATCGGCTCGCCGTCGAGCAGGATCTCGCCGCTGGCGATGCGGCCCGGCGGCTCGAGCAGGCCGATGATGGCCGCGCCGGTCAGCGACTTGCCCGCCCCCGATTCGCCCACCACGCCCAGCACCTCGCCGCGCGCGATGGCGAAGGAGACATCGTCGATCGCCACCAGCATGCCACGGCGGGAGGGGAATTCCACCCGCAGGTGACGCACCGACAGCAGCGGCACGCCGCCGCCGGCGTTCATCTGCTCGATATGGGAGACGCTCATCGGCGCAGCCTCGGGTTGAGCGCATCACGCAGCCAGTCGCCGAGCAGATTCACCGCGAGCGCGAGCAGCAGCAGCGTGAGGCCGGGGAAGAACACGATCCACCACTCGCCCGAGAACAGGAAGTCCTGGCCGACGCGGATCAGCGTGCCCAGGCTGGGCTGGGTGGGCGGCACACCGACGCCGAGGAAGGACAGCGTCGATTCGAGGATGATCGCCAGTGCGAGGCCGATGGTGGCGATCACCAGCACCGGCCCCATCACGTTGGGCAGGATGTGGCGCAGCAGGATCAGCGGCGCCGGCACCCCGATCACGCGTGCGGCCTGCACGTACTCCTTGTTCTTCTCGGCGAGCGTGGAGCTGCGCACCGTGCGCGCGTACTGCACCCAGTCCGACAGGCCGATCGCCACCACCAGCACATACACCGCCATCCTGTCCTGCAGCGCCGGCGGCGCCACGCCCTTGAACACGCCGAAGATCAGCAGCGCCACGAGGATGGCCGGGAAGCTCAGTTGCACGTCGGCGATGCGCATGATCAGGCTGTCCACCCAGCCGCCGCGATAGCCGGCGATGAGACCTAGGGTGATGCCGAGCAGCGCGGCAAAGGCGACCGCGGCGAAGCCGACCAGGATGGACACGCGCGCGCCGTACAGGATGGCCGAGAACAGGTCGCGCCCCTGGGCGTCGGTGCCCAGCCAGTACACGTTGCCGGTGAATTCATTGGCCTGCAGCGGTCGCGTGAAGCCGTCCATCAGGTTCAGCGTGGCGGGGTCGAAGGGGTTGTGCGGCGCGATCGCTGGCGCCAGCAGCGCGGCGATGACGAGGACCAGCGTAACCAGCGCCGACAGCACCGTCACCGGCGAATGGATGAAGCTGTAGAAGAGGTCGCTGTCGACGAGGCGCGCCCAGCGCGAGGGACGCGTTTCGGCGTGCGCGGCAGTCCCGGCGCGGGCAGGCCGCCGGGCGCCAGGTGGTGGCGAAGGGGGCGAGGGCGATGATTGGGGGGCAGAAGACATGCTCGAATCCGGATCCTTCAGACGGGCCCTGTGGCCAGGCACATGGACAGGCTCAATGCGCGCGCCCGGTGCGCTGCACGCGCAGGCGCGGATCGACGACGAAGTACAGCAGGTCGACGATCAGGTTGATGACGACGAAGATCAGCGCGATCAGCACCAGGTAGGCTGCCATCACCGGGATGTCGACGAACTGCACTGCGGTGATGAAGAGCAGGCCCACGCCCGGCCACTGGAACACGGTCTCGGTGATGATGGCGAATGCGATGATCGAGCCGATCTGCAGCCCGGTGATGGTGATCACCGGCAGCAGGGTGTTCTTGAGCGCGTGGCCGAAATGCACCGCGCGATCGGTCAGCCCGCGGGCGCGCGCGAACTTGATGTAGTCGGTGCGCAGCACCTCCAGCATCTCGGCGCGCACCAGGCGCATGATCAGGGTGAGCTGGTAGAGGCCGAGGGTGATCGCCGGCATGATCAGCGACTTCAGCCCCGACGTGGTCAGCAGCCCGGTGGTCCACCACCCCAGGTCCACCACCTCGCCGCGGCCGAAGGCGGGCAGCATCTTCAGCTCCACCGCGAACACATAGATGAGCAGGATGCCGATCAGGAAGGTGGGCAGCGACACGCCCACCAGCGACAGGCCCATGATCGCATGACTCAGCCAGCCCTCGCGGCGCAGCGCGGTATAGACGCCGAGCGCGATGCCGAGCGCGAGCGCGCCGACGCCGGAGATCAGCGCCAGCTCGAGCGTGGCCGGCAGGCGCTCGACGATCACGTCCGCCACCGGCCGCGCCATGCGGTAGGACATGCCGAACTCGCCCTGTGCCGCATTGCCGACGAAGCGCAGGAACTGCAGCGGTACCGGCTCGTTCAAGCCGAGCGACTCGCGCAGCGCCTCGCGCTCGGCCATGCTCGCCTCCTGGCCAACCATGTTATTCACCGGGTCGCCGATGTAACGGAACAGCCCGAACGAGACCAGCGCCACCGTCAGCATGACGAGGACGGACTGCAGCAGGCGGCGCAGGATGAAGGCGAACATGGGATGAGTCGGGAGCGGGGGGTGAGGGGTGGGTTGGGCTTAGGGCGTCAGGTGTCAGGTGTCAGGTGTCGGGAGCGGTGACCTCTGCAGGGCGAGGGCCAGGCACAGGCGCGACGCGGGGCGCGCGGCGG
>JBEOKH010000189.1:0-1555 GCA_040275625.1 Thauera sp.
GGCGCTGTTCGTGATCGTGGTCGGCGAGACCGCGCGCGCCGCCAACTGGGGGCTGGACCGCGGGGCGGGGCCGTCGCCCATCCGCGACACCACGCCCGAGCTCGCCCGCCGCGACGTCATCAACTTTCCGGACGTGACGAGCTGCGGCACCAACACCGAGGTGTCGGTGCCCTGCATGTTCTCGCTGCAGGGGCGGCGCGGCTACGACGAGGACGCCATCCGCGGCAGCGAGTCCTTGCTCGACGTGCTTCGCCACGCCGGCCTGCGGGTGGTGTGGAACGACAACCAGTCCGGCTGCAAGGGGGTGTGCGCCGGCGTGGAGAGCCTGCGTCCCGATCCCGCCGCCTTGCCCGCGCTGTGTGACGGCGAGCGCTGCCTCGACGAGGCCTTGCTCGAGAGCAGCCGGGCGCTGCTGCGCGACCCGCAGGGCAACCTCGTGCTGGTCCTGCACCAGCTCGGCAACCATGGCCCGGCCTACTTCCGCCGCTATCCGGAAGCCTTTCGCCGCTTCACGCCGACCTGTGACGACGAGGACCTGTCGAAGTGCTCGCGCGAACAGGTGGCCAACAGCTACGACAACGCGCTGAGCTACACCGACCACGTGCTCGCGCGCAGCATCGACCTGCTCGAGGAGCTGGCGTCGCGCTACGACACCGCGCTGCTCTACGTCTCGGACCACGGCGAATCGCTCGGCGAGAACGGCCTCTACCTGCATGGGCTGCCGTACTCGATCGCGCCCGCGGAGCAGACCCGGGTGCCGATGCTGATGTGGCTGTCGTCCGGCTTCGCCGCGCGCAACCGGGTCGATGCGGTGTGCCTGCGTGCGCAGGCTGCGCGGCCCGCCAGCCACGACAACCTCTTCCACACCGTCCTGGGCCTGCTCGACGTGCGCACCGCGGTCCGCGACGATGCACTGGACCTGGCCGCCCCCTGCCGGAGCTGAGCACATGCCGACCAACGAACTCGTTACCCCGCTGCCGGTGCCCGCGCTCGATGCGTCGCGGCGCTGGCTGCTCGCGCAGTCCGCACTGCTCGTCCTCGGTGCGCTGCTGCTCTACGGGACATTCGAGCGCACCGATCTGGATCGCCGCCTGGCGCACGCGCTGTTCGATGCGGAGCTCGGCCTCTTTCCCCTGCGGCACAGCTGGTTCCTCGAGGCGGTGATGCACAAGGCGGCCAAGCAGGCCACCTACGTGCTGGTGGCGGCCAGCCTGTACCTGTGCTGGCAGGGCTGGCGCGGCCGGCTGGCGTGGCTGCCCGCGCGCAATGCACTGCTCGCGGCGATCGGCATGCTCGCGATCCCGCTCGCGACCTCGACCGCCAAGCTGCTGACGGCGCGCTACTGCCCCTGGGACCTCATCGACTTCGGCGGCTACGCACCCTATCTGGGCCTGTTCGAGGCTGCGCCGCCGGGGCTCAAGGCGGGGCAGTGCTTCCCGGCCGGGCACGCGTTGACCGGCTTCCTGTGGATCGTCTGGGCGGTGGCGCTGAAACCGGCCGGGCCGCGTGCGGCGCGCGCCGCGCTCGTGGCGGGCGTGCTCGCCGGCGGCGTCCT